>NZ_RZTC01000028.1:0-40956 GCF_004023165.1 Mesorhizobium sp. M7A.F.Ca.MR.176.00.0.0
GTGGCGCCTCCTACCGCGATCCCTTCGAGCCGGATTTCTGGTCGCAGCAGGTAGCGGCGCCCGGCGCCGAAGCCAGCGCCGAGCGCACGAAGATCGAGGGCGATCCGGCCAAGCCCGGCGACAAGACCGCCGAAACGAAAGTGCTCAAAGTCAAAGCCGTGCCGCCTGTCGCGGCCTCACCGCTTGAGCCGCTGGCCAAGGACGCGACCGGCAAGCAGGCCGCGAACCCTGCCACGGCAATTGCCGGCGAGACCAAACCGGACGGCACCACGGTCGCCGACGCAGCCAAGGCAGAGCCTGAGGCGCAAAAGGCCGCCAAGCCCGACATCGGCGAGAAGGCGCCAACCGCGGCTGCCGTCAAGGCAGCTGCCGACGTCAAGCGGCAGCTGGCCGATGCCTTCAAGCCCGGCGACAAGCTGCACGACGGCGTCTCGGTCGAAGCCACCGACAAGGGGATCGTCATCTCGATCACCGATCAGCTCGACTTCGGCATGTTCGAGGTCGGCTCGGCATTGCCGAGACGCGAACTGGTGCTGGCGATGGAGAAGATCGGCCGCATCATCAACAGCCAGAAGGGCACCATCAGCATCAACGGCCACACCGATGCCCGGCCGTTCCGCGGCGACAGCTACGACAATTGGCGGCTGTCGACGGCGCGCGCGCATTCCGCCTACTACATGCTCGTGCGCGGCGGCGTCGACGAACGCCGCATCACCGAGGTCGCCGGCTTCGCCGACCGCCAGCCGAAAATAGCAGCCGATCCATTGGCGGCCGCGAACCGTCGCATCGAGATCCTGATGGCGACCGGCGAATGAAGCGAGCGGCCGTCACCCGCCGGTTGATTGGTCTGTTGCTGCTGGCCGGCGGACACCCGTCGGCCGGTTTCGCCCAGGACGCGCTGCAGCCGTATCAGCTGGTGCGCTCGCTGCAACTCATCCAGGACCGCATAGCCGCCGGCGATCATGCCGCCCTGCCGATGCAGGCCAAGCTGCTGGAGATGGCGGATGCGCGCCTGCGGGCGGCGAATGCCGAGGACTACAAGGATCCCAAGAACTTTCGAGCCCTGCTTGTCTACGGCATGAGCGGCGGCAACCCGGTGACCGTCGAAGCGGCCACGTCGCGCGCTACGACGGATCCGCAAAGCCTTGCCATCGCCAAAGGCGTGATTGATTACCTCAACGGCCGGCCCGGCGAGGCTATCGAAGCCTTGAGGCCGATCGATCCCATGGCGCTGCCTCCGGATCTCGGCGCCTTCCTCGCTTTGGTCAAAGGCTCACTGCTTGCCGGTGATCAGCCGGCGACCGCACTCCGTCTGCTCGACGAGGCAAGATTGCTCAGCCCCGGCACGCTGGTCGAGGAAGCGGCACTTCGCCGTTCGGTCGGCCTTGCAGTCGCGCAAGGCGACGCGGCACGCTTCGCCCTTGCTTCCACCCAATATGTCGAGCGCTACCTCTATTCGCCCTATGCCAGCCAGTTCGCCGACTCCTTCGTCTCCGGCGTCATCGCGCTGCACATGTCGATCAGCCAGGACAAGCTGGGCGACATCACCTCGATGATGGATCCCGAGCGCGAGAAGGTGATCTATCTGCGCATCGCCCGCCGGGCCGCGATAGACGGCCTGAATGACCTATCGGCCTTCGCTTCGGCGCGGGCGGAACAGGGCCGCGACGGCAACACCAATCAGGACGATCCACGCGCCCTGCTCTATGCCAGCCTTTCCACCGTCACCTCGGGGACAATCGAGGACGTTCGTGCCAAGCTCGGCAAGATCGACCGCAGCCGGCTGTCGGAGGGCGACCGCGCTTTGCTCGACGCCGCGCAGGCCATTGCCGGCGAGGTCGTCGCGCCGCCCACCGCCCTTCCGGCGGAAAAGCCTGCCCCAGTTCCTGCCGCCGCGGCGCAGCCGGTGCCCGAGATCGCCACGGTGCAAGGCGCCGATGACAGTGGCCTGCCACCGGTCGAAGGCGCCATCTCGGAGCAACCCGCCGTCACCGCGGCCTCCGGCGGACCAGCCGCCAATGCGCCGGACAGGGCAGCAGCGGCATCCCCCGACCCTGCGACTGTCATGCCAGCGTCGGTACCGTCACCCGCAGCCGGTCCAGAGCCCGCCGATCCGACCGATGCCGCCATGACCAGAACACGTCGACAGCTCGACCTGATCGACCAGATGCTTGGAGCCGCCCCCAAATGACCACCAGCCTCGGCTCGGCTTTGCCAGGATTTGCCTCCACGCGCGCGACGTCGGAGCAGCCGGCCGCGAACGGCAGGAACGATGACGCCGGCTTCGGCAAGATGCTGCGCGACGATGCCGGTGCTGCCCGCCCGGAACGGCAGCCGTCGACAGAGGCGGGATCGCGCGACCAGCACTGGAGCAAGCTCGCTGCCGGCCTTGCCGGGCATGACGCCAAGGCCGAACCAGCATCGGCCGAGCCCGCAAGGACCATCTCGGCCAAAGTGGCAAACGTGAAAGCCGGCAAGGACGATTTGGAAGCAAACGCGAAGGCCCACGCTGAAGAGACGGCGCCGGACGCCGAGCCGCTTCAGGACGACCTGCCGCTGCTGATCGCGTTTCATGACCTGCGGCATTTCTCGACAACGGCCAAGGCAGCCGGGGGCAATACGATGACCGGCGAGAATCCGTCGGACCCGGCGCTCGATGGGCAGGCTTCACTGCCAAAGACCTACCGGCCAAAATCCGCAGGCGGACGCGAAGCACTCGAAACCATGCCGAAGCCGGAGCAGGCGTCGATCGTCGACGGACCTTTGACGGCGCTTGACGGTCAGTCACTGAGCGCTGCCTCCAGCGCGCCAAAACGCGACGCCGCGGCGGCGGCCCAGAAGCTGCCGGACGCACCGGCCGCCGATGTGCCCGGCGTGCGGTCGAAGCACGCCGCGAATGCGATGAAGAGCATCGAGGATGTCCAGTCCTCGATGCGTCCAGAAGCGGGAAAACAGTCGCTGTCCACTGCGCGCATCGACGTCGTCTCGGAACGGAGCTTCCCCGCACCGCCGCAGAGTCCCATCAGCCAGGCAGCCCTCAATGTGATCAACGCCATAGCCGCCGACGCCGGGCCGCAAAAGGCGCTTTCAGCCTCACCCACGTCCGCCCATCTGGCCAGCTCTGTTGCCGTTCCGACACATGTGTTGAAGATCGAACTCCACCCCGCCGAACTCGGCATGGTGACGGCCAATCTTCGCCTCTCCGGGGAACAACTTTCGATTGAGCTGAAGCCTGAAACGCACGACGCTTATCGTCGGCTGTCGGCCGACAGCGAGGCCATCGTCAAGTCGCTGCGGGGGCTCGGCTTCGAGGTTGACAAGGTCACGATACTGCAACCTTCGGTAGCAGTTCCCGCTACAACCCGGGCGGATGCAACCGCTCCTATGGCGGCGGCGACAGGCCGCGATCCAGCATCCTTTCAACCGGGGAATTCGGGCAGCGGCAATGGTGGAGCCGGCGGCCAGCAACCGGGCCAGCAATCCTCAGGGAAACGCAACGATGACGCGCAGGACTACGGCCGCGGCACTTCGCCTGCTCGCGAGCGCGCTGGCGGCGATATCTTTATCTAGCGCGGCAAACGCCGCCGCAGCCGCGGCCAATCCCTGCGAGCCGGAGATCCTGCGCGCCGCCGATCGTTATGGCGTGCCCGCCGGCATCCTCTATGCCGTTGGCCTGACGGAGACTGGAAACAAGGGCAGCCTTCAACCCAATGCCTTGAATATAGAAGGAAAAGCAGTCTTTCCGAGGAGCCGAACCGAGGCCCTTGCCGCCTTCGCCAATGCCCGGCGCGAGGGCAAGACCCTGATCGATCTGGGCTGCATGCAGATCAATCACCACTACCACGCATCGCATTTTCGCAGCGTCGAGGACATGCTCGACCCACGCCAGAACGTCGACTATGCGGCGCGCTTCCTGGCCAGCCTTCATGCCCGTCACGAGACCTGGTCTATGGCCGTGGCCCGCTATCATGCCGGTCCCGACAACGACCCGGCGCAGAAGATCTATGTCTGCCGCGTCATTGCCAACATGGTCGCCACCGGCTTTGGAAAATGGACCGCGAACGCCCGCGGCTTCTGCAACCCGTAAGCGCATTTCCCGTTACTAATAGACCAACCGTACAACCCGAATTGTCGGTTTGACTTGGTCAGAACTTGCCGCCGAAAGCACATCTGGCCGCCCGCTAATGCAACCGAAACGATTCCAGACTCCCAAGAAACTAGCTACAAGAAATGACGGTTGTTCAGGATTCCCGCCAGCGGATACGCCTCTCTTCACGGGGCAAATGATTTGATTCGGAAGGCGGGGCCGATGATTGTGATCGTTGACGAGCGCGAGCTCGTAACAGAGGGATACAATTCACTTTTCGATCGTGAGGGCATCGCCTGTGCAGGCTTTGCGTCCGGCGAATTCGGTGAGTGGGTGAACTCTGCCGCGGACACCGATCTGCGCTCGGTCCGGGCCTTCCTCATCGGCGACTGCCGTGAAGGCTCCATCTCTCCGCGCCAGATCCGCGACCGCACCGGCGCCCCGGTGATTGCGCTCAGCGAACAGCATTCGCTGGAGAACACGCTCCGGTTGTTCGAGAGCGGCGTCGACGACGTCATTCGCAAGCCCGTCCATATCCGCGAGATCCTGGCCCGCATCACCGCCATCCGCCGCCGCGCCCAGGAAGACGTCGCCTACACCGAGATCGGCGCCATGCGCATCTTCATGGATGGCCGCGACCCCGAGATCGACGGTCAGCCCCTCCCCCTGCCGCGCCGTGAACGCCGCATCCTCGAATATCTGGCGAGCAATCGCGGGCGCCGTGTCACCAAGACCCAGGTTTTCAACGCCATCTACGGCATCTTCGACGAAGAGGTCGAGGAGAACGTGGTGGAAAGCCACATCAGCAAACTGCGCAAGAAGCTGCGCGAGAAGCTGGGCACCGACCCGATCGATTCCAAGCGTTTCCTCGGCTACCGGCTCGTCTTCTGATGCAGCGCCGCGCCAGCCTCGCGCAAGAAAACATGCGTAGCCTCGTAGCCAGCAGCATGGACACAGCGGAGACGTTTCGATGAGCCTCTACGGAATGATGCGGACCGGCGTTTCCGGCATGAACGCCCAGGCAAACCGCCTATCGACGGTCGCCGACAACATCGCCAATTCCGACACCACCGGCTACAAGCGCTCCTCCGCCGAATTCTCGACGCTGGTCATGCCGTCGACCGGCGGTGCCTACAATTCTGGCGGCGTCACCACGACGATCCGCCAGGCGGTCAGCGATCCGGGTGTGCTTCAGTACACGACCTCGGTTTCCGACCTTGCCGTCAGCGGCGATGGCTTCTTTGTCGTCCAGGATCCGAGCGGCACCCCCTACCTGACCCGGGCCGGCGCTTTCGTTCCCGACGGTCAGGGCAGACTGGTCAACTCGGCCGGCTTCCAGCTGATGGCGTACAGCTACGACAACGGCGTACCGGCAGCGACGGTCAATGGCTTCGAGGGGTTGGTCCCGGTTGTCATCTCCGACCAGGGAATGACCGCAACGCCGAGCACCGAGGGCAGCTATGCCGGCAACCTGCCGGCCGGCGCGACACCGGTCGCGACCGCCAACCTGCCCGCCGCCAACGCTGCGACCGCGCAATACACGTCGAAATCCTCGATGGTCGCCTACGACAATCTCGGCAACAAAAAGCTGCTCGACGTCTATTTCACCAACACCGGCGCCGGCACCTGGCAGGTGGCGGTCTTCGATCAGTCGAAGGCCACCGCTGGAACATCGTTCCCCTACACCGCTGGCGGCTTGCTGGGCTCGGCCAACCTGACCTTCGACACCACCACCGGCAAGCTCACCGGCACGCCCACCGGCGTTTCATTTACCGTGCCGAACGGCGCCACCCTCAATCTCGATCTGTCTGCGCTGACCCAGCTTGGCGCCGGCTTCACGGTTTCCGATGCCCAGGTCAACGGCAACGCGCCGAGCACCATCGACAAGGTCCAGATCAGCAAGGACGGCACCATCTACGCACAGTACAAGGACGGTTCGACCAAGCCGCTCTACAAGATTCCGCTGGCCGACGTGCAGAGCCCGGACCAGCTCACCGCGCTGCCCGGCAACGTCTATTCGCAGGGCACCGAGTCCGGCGCGGTTCGTGTCGGCTTTGCCAATGAAGGCAAACTCGGCTCCATCATCTCCGGCGCGCTCGAGAATTCCAACGTCGACATCGCCGAAGAACTGACCAACATGATCGCGGCGCAGCGCAGCTACACCGCCAATTCGAAAGTCTTCCAGACCGGTTCCGATCTGATGGACGTCCTTGTCAACCTGAAGAGATAAGACGGGCGTCGCCCGCGAAAGACCCGCATGTCACTGTCTACCGCATTGAGTATCGCCCAGTCGGCGCTTATGAACACCGCGCGACAGACAAGCGTTGTCTCGCGCAACGTCGCCGACGCCTCCAACCCGGACTATTCGCGGCGCCAGGCCGTCGTCACCAGCACGGCGCCGGGCGCGCGTTCGGTCGATATCCAGCGCGCAGCCAACGAGCTTTTGTTTCGCCAGAATCTCGGCGCGCTATCGGCTTGGAGCGGGCAGAACGCGCTCTACAGCGGCATGGATCAGCTGGGCGTCGCGGTCAATGGCGTCGACAATGCGTCCTCGCCCTCGACCGCGATCGCCAACCTGCAGCAGGCGCTGCAGCTCTACGCCACCTCGCCGTCGAACCAGAACCTCGGCGCCTCGGTCATCGACGCCGCCAAACAGGTCGTGCGCTCGCTCAACGAGGGCTCCAAGGCAGTCCAGGATTTCCGCACCCAGACCGACGGCCAGATCGCCACCGCCGTCGATGACCTGAACTCGCTGCTCAGCCAGTTCCAGGATGCCAACACGGCGGTCATGTCCGGAACCCGTTCCGGCACCGACGTTTCCGATGCGCTCGACCAGCGCGACGCGCTTTTGAAGAAGATTTCGAACTATGTCCCAGTGTCGACCTTCACACGAGGCGACAATGACATGGTCATCACCACCGGCGACGGCACGACTTTGTTCGAGACGATACCGCGCACGGTCACCTTCGCGGCGTCGGCAGGCTATACCGCGGGTGCCGCCGGCAATGCCGTTTACATCGACAACGTGCCGATCTCGGCGGGAGCCGGCGGCAACACCAGCGCCAGCGGCACGCTTGCCGGCCTGCTGCAATTGCGCGACGGCGTCGCCTCGACCATGCAGAGCCAGCTCGACGAGACCGCGCGTGGCCTGATCACCGCTTTTGCCGAGACCGCACCCTCGATGGCCAATGCCGCCGGCCTGTTCACCTGGTCGGGAGCGCCGGCCGTGCCGGCCGCCGGCACGCTGGTCACCGGCCTTGCCGCGTCCATCAGCGTCAATGCAGCGATGGACCCGAGCACCGGCGGCAACCCGACGCTGCTGCGCGACGGCGGCGCCAATGGTGCGGCCTATGTCGCCAACACGGGCGGCGGCGCGTCCTATTCCACCCTTCTGGTCGCCTATGGCGACCGGCTCGACCAGCCGATGACTTTCGACCCCGCCGCCGGCGTTTCGGCAACCTCCAGCGTATCCGACTACGCCGCCAGTTCGATCGGCTGGTTCGAGGGCGTGCGCCAGCAGGCTTCGACCGCCTCCGATGCCAAGGAAGCACTGGCATCGCGCAGCGCAGAGGCGCTGTCCAACGCGACCGGGGTCAATGTCGACCAGGAAATGTCGTTGCTGCTCGACCTCGAACACACCTACCAGGCATCGGCCCGGATGATGAAAACCGTCGACGACATGCTGACGGCCTTGCTTAACGCGGTGGGATAATTCCATGACTTCAGTCTCCTCGGCCGCAATCTCCAATGCCATGCGCTCCCAGCAGATGCGCATGCAGGCCGAACTCGTCAAAGCCACGAAGGAAGCGTCGACCGGCAGGGTCGCCGATGTCGGGCTGGCTCTCGGAGGGCGCACCGCCCAGTCCGTCACCTTCTCGCGCGATCTCGACCGGCTCAACGTCATTATCGATTCCAACGGCCTGGTCGGCGCCAGGCTTTCCTCGACACAGACCTCGCTTGGCCAGCTCTCCGGCGCCGCTCAGACCTTCCTGTCCGCCCTGACCACCGCTTCCTCAAGCGACTCGTCCAACAGCCTCACCCGGGACTCCGGCAAGGCGACCATCCAGCAGCTGACCTCGATCCTCAACACCAGCGTCAATGGTGAATATCTGTTTGCCGGCACCAACACCGACGTCAAGCCGATCAACGATTTCACGGCTGCCGGCTCTCCCGCCAAGGCTGCATTCGATACCGCTTTCCTCACCAATTTCGGTTTCACCCAGGACGACCCGGCAGCGGCCAACATCACGGCCGCCCAGATGGACGATTTCATCACCAACGATGTCGCGCCGCTGTTCACGGGCGCGGGTTGGCAGGGCGACTGGTCGAACGCCACCGACCAGCAGATCGTCAGCCGCATCGCACTCAACGAAACCACACCGACTTCGACCAGCGCCAACAGCGATGGCATTCAGAAACTCGCCATGGCCGCAGCCATGGTCAGCAGCCTGATGTCCAGCAACATCAGCCAGGCGGCGAAGAATACGGTTGTCAGCCGCTCCACCACACTGGTTGGCGAAGCGCTGAGCGGCATTGGCCAGCTTCAATCCGAGACCGGCATCGTCCAGAAGCGGGTTTCCGATGCCAACGATCGGATGAAAACGCAGGTCGACCTTTTCGAACGGCACATTCTCGATCTGGAAGCCGTCGATCCGGCGGCAGCCGCAACACGGGTCGCGGACCTGACACAGCACATCGAAACGTCTTTCGCGTTGACCGCACGCCTGCAGCAGCTCAGCCTGTTGAATTACCTGACCTGACAACGCTTAACGGAACGGTAGAGCCCCAACGATGTACCAATTCTCCTACGCCGACATCCAGAGCAACTCCGTTGCCGACGCGAAGGACCGCGAGCGGGAGCTTCTGACCCGCTCGATCGACATGCTGGCGGCGGCAGCAGCGGCCGGCCACGATTCGATGGAAGCGATCGAGGCGCTTCACTTCACCAACCGCGTCTGGACCGCCTTCGTCGAGGATCTTGGCTCCAGCGACAACGCCCTGCCCAAGGAACTGCGCGCCAACCTCATTTCCATCGGCCTGTGGCTGCTGCGCGAGGCGGAGGACATCCGTCAGGGCCGCACCAACAATTTCGAAGGGTTGATCGAGGTGTCCCAGATCATCAGGGACGGCATTCAATGACCAACACCCTGAAGATATCGCTCAAGCCGAACGAAAAGATTTACATCAACGGCGCCGTCATCCGGGTCGACCGCAAGGTCACCGTCGAATTGATGAACGACGTCCAGTTCCTGCTCGAAAGCCACGTGATCCAGGCCGACGATGCCTCGACGCCGCTCAAGCAGCTTTATTTCATCCTGCAGGTCATGCTGATGAACCCGGCCGGCGCCGCCGCCGCGCGCGACATGTTCCGCCGTTCGCTGCCGCTGCTTCTGGCAAGCTTCGAGGACACCCAGATCTGCAGCGCGCTGAAACAGATCGACCGCATGGTCGGCGAGGATCATATCTACGAGGCGCTGAAGGCGATCCGCGCGCTTTATCCGCTCGAACGCCGCGCGCTGGGTGGTAATGACGATGTTTTGGGTGCCGAGCGCCCGCTGGCCGTGGGAGCACGATACTGATGAACGTGGACATGACGACGACGATTCCGACAGGCGCCAATCAGGCCACGGCGTCGACCTCGAAGACAGCGGTCGACTACCAGTCCTTCCTGAAGCTTCTGATCGCCGAGATGAAGAACCAGGATCCGACCAAGCCGATGGATTCGACGCAATATGTCGCCCAGCTCGCCACCTTCTCTCAGGTCGAGCAGTCTGTGCAGACCAACACCAAGCTCAATCAGATCATGCAGTCCTCGGCGCTGTCGCAGGCCGACGCACTGATCGGGCGCTCGATCACCTCCGCCGACGGCCTGACCACGGGCACCGTGGCTTCGGTGCGCCTCGCCAGCAACGGTCTCATCGCCGTGCTGCAGAACGGCACCGAAGTCGCGGTCGGTCCGGGAGTCTCGGTCAAGGCAGCAAGCTGACGCTTTCGGCAGAGAGCCAGTCCCATGAATGAGGCCGACGCTCTCGACATCGTCCAGTACGCGGTGTGGACGGTGCTCGTCGCGTCCGCTCCGGTGGTGCTGGTCGCCATGGCGGTCGGCATCGGCATCGCCCTCATCCAGGCGCTGACGCAGGTACAGGAGATCACCTTGACCTTCGTGCCGAAGATCGTCGCGATCATGCTGGTGGTGGCGTTGACCGGCCCCTTCATCGGCAGCCAGATATCGGCCTTCACCAACGTCATCTTCGAGCGCATCCAGAACGGCTTCTGAGCCTGTTCCAGGATGGTGTGCCGCGGCATGCCGTTCGCAATTGTCTGAGGACAGACGCCGCCGATCCCCGCGGCACCTCCGGACCCACGGCGGACAAGGCCTGGACCGCCTCTATCCCATTGTTGGACCATGCGCTTTTTTGCCCTTTGCGGCGCCATGCCCTACTTTCGGCAAACGGTCTGCGCAAACGGATTGTCTGACGAGCAGGCACGACATGGCAGGAACCGCAAATGATTGACGAAAAGCCGGATAGCGAGAGCGTCTCAGCGCTGGCGCCCTTCCGGCATGGCATTTTCCGCGCCGTGTGGGGCGCAAGCCTCGTCTCGAATTTCGGTGGGCTGATCCAGGGTGTCGGCGCCGCCTGGATGATGACCACGATCGCCACCTCGCCCTATCAGGTGGCCCTGGTCCAGGCTTCGACCACCTTGCCGATCATGCTGTTTGCACTCGTCGCCGGCGCCATCGCCGACAGTTTCGACCGGCGCAAGGTGATGCTGGTCGCCCAGACCTTCATGCTGGTGGTGTCGGTGCTTCTGACCCTGTTCACCTATTCAGGCCTGATCACGCCATGGACGCTGCTTGCCTTCACCTTCCTGATTGACAGCGGCACCGCGCTCAACAGCCCGTCATGGCAAGCCTCCGTCGGCGATATCGTTCCCCGCAACAAGGTGCCGGCAGCCGTCGCCCTCAATTCGATGGGCTTTAACCTGACGCGCAGCGTCGGTCCGGCAATCGGCGGCATCATCGTCGCCGCGGCCGGTGCCGCGGCCGCCTTCGCGGCGAACGCAGTGAGCTATATCGGCCTGATCGTCGTGCTGGCGCGCTGGAAGCCGAACGTGCCGGTATCGACCTTGCCGCGCGAATCGCTGGGGGCCGCCATGGGCGCCGGCCTGCGCTATGTCGCCATGTCGCCCAACATCGGCAAGGTGCTGGTCAGGGGCGCTGCGTTCGGCTTCAGTGCAGGCGCTGTGCTTGCGTTGCTGCCTCTGGTGGCGCGTGATGTCGTCAAGGGCGATGCGCTGACCTATGGCATCATGCTCGGCGCCTTTGGTATCGGCGCGGTCGGCGGCGCCTTGATCAGCGTCAGGCTGCGGCAGTTGCTCTCCAGCGAGACGATGGTGCGCTGTGCTTTCGCCGGCTTCGCTGTCTGCGCCTTCAATGCCGCCGTCAGCCAGCATGCCTGGCAGACGTCGCTCGGCCTGCTTGTCGGCGGCGCCTGCTGGGTGATCGCGCTTTCGCATTTCAACGTCACGGTGCAGATGGCGACGCCGCGCTGGGTGGTCGGCCGGGTGCTGTCGGTCTACCAGACCGCGACCTTCGGCGGCATCGCGCTCGGCAGCTGGATCTGGGGTGTCGTCGCCGATGCGCACGGCGCCGAAGCCGCGCTGATCGCAGCCAGCGTCGCCATGCTGGCCGGCGGCGCCATCGGTCTTTTGCTCCCGCTACCGCAACAGCAGGTGCTCAACCTCGATCCGCTCAATCGCTTCAAGGAACCGCATTTGGCGCTTGACCTGAAGCCGCGCAGCGGTCCCATCGCCATCATGATCGAGTATGTGATCCGGCACGAGGATGAACCGGAGTTCCTCGCCATCATGGCCGAACGCGGCCGCATCCGCCGTCGTGACGGCGCCCGCAACTGGACGCTGGCGCGCGATCTCGAGAATCCCACCGTATGGATCGAGCATTATCACACGCCGACCTGGATCGAATATATCAGGCACAATGGACGCATAACCCATGCCGACGCCGTCATCGGCGAACGCGTGCGGGCCCTGCACAGCGGCGACGAACCGCCCCGCGTGCGGCGCATGATCGAACGCCCGACCACCGCCGGCACGGCTCTCGTGATGGCCAAGGGGCCGATCGAGCATTAGGGCTCCGCAATCGCGCCCCCTGCCGCAGGCACCCCGCTTGGCCTTCCCGTCACCCCTCGCCCGACAGGTCGCGGCGCGCCTTGTCGAGTTCCTCGGCATAGCGCCGCATCAGATGGCCTTCGGTCAAAAGCCCCAAGACGATGAGGTCGGTGAAATCCTCGACGACAGCGAGTTCTTCGGCGCCCGCCCGCTGGAATGTTTCCGCGGCGGCCTGCACGTTCATGCTCGGCACCAGCACCGCGTCCTTGTATTTGGCAAGATCGCGCACCGGCACCTCGCCATCGGAAGGATCGCTGTGCAGTTCGGCCACGATCAGCACGCCGACATAGTGGTCGCCCGCGTCGACGGCGATGACCCGCTGGGCAGAGCCGAGCGGCACTTGCTTGCGGAAGGCTGCCAGCGTCGTCGAGGCATAGATGGTCTTGATGTCCTTGCGCATCATCGAGCCGACTGTGAGGCTGCGCATCCAGCCAACATCGTGGGCGCTGCGGATGGTCTCGCCGCGCAGATGGAAGCGCCATGTCGAGAACGAGTAGCCGAAGGTTTCGCGCACCAGGATCGCCGACATGATCGAGGCGGCCAGCACAACGCCGGTCAGCGTCAGGTCGCGGGTCGATTCCAGCGCCAGGAAGGTCATCGTCAGCGGACCGCCGACGACACCGACGGCGAGCGACGTCATGCCGACGACGGCGGCGACGGCAGGGTCGATGCCGGTTGCCGGAGAAATAACAAGCATCACATCCGCAAACGCCTTGCCGAGCAGCGCGCCGAGGAACAGCGAGGCAAAGAACAATCCGCCGCGAAAACCCGACCCCAGCGACACCGCCGACGCCGCCAGCTTGAGCACGAAGACGCTGGCCACCACGGCCAGCCCGTAATTCATCGAGAATTCGCGATGCAGCGCGCCATGGCCGCTGGACAGCACCTGCGGGGTGATAAGACCCAGCAGCCCGACGATGACGCCGCCAATCACGGGGCGCAACGCCGCGTCGATCGACAGCCTGGCGAAACCACGTTCGATCAGTGTCACCAGATGCATGATGGCGATCGAGGCGGCACCGCCGAGCAGGCCGAGCAGCAGGAACGGCACATACTGGCTGGCGGTGAGCGCCGGCAGGCCCGAAAGCTCGAGCGGAAACGGCACGCCGCCGAACATTTCGGCGGTCAGCGAGGCTGAGATCGCGGCGGTCATGACAGGTGCGACATTGGCGACCGAGTAGATGCCGATGACCAATTCGAAGCCGTAGAAGGCGCCGGTCAGCGGTGCATCGAAGGCGGCGGCGATGGCGCCGGCCGCACCACAGCCGACCAGGATGCGGACATCGTTGCGGCGCAGCCTGAAGATGCCCGCCAGCCGCGATGCCAGCCCGGAGCCAACCTGCGTATAGCCGGCTTCCAGCCCGACCGAGGCGCCAAAACCGCTGGAGATCATCGTCTGGCCGGCGATGATGAAGGTGTCGGTCAGCGACATGCGCCCGCCATAGAGCGCATTGGCTTCGATCGGGTCGATCGGAGTGCGGAATTTCCGTATCCTGAGCCAGACCACCGTCAGCCCCAGCAGCATGCCGCCGATCGCCGGTATCAGCGCCTGCATCGGATTGGCGAGCGAGAACATGCCGGAAAGCCGGTCGCCTGGCTGAACGCCGAACAGCAGCCCGTGCAGGTCCTGCACGATCTGGCTCATCGCCGTGACCAATATGCCAGCCATCACGCCTACGACACCGGCGAGAACGACCACCACGATGCCGCGTGCCTCGAGCAGGGGCAACGACCTGATCAGCACCGCGCGCAGCCGGCGGGCGTAGACTTCGCTGTGGTTTCTGGAAAGCACCGGGGCGGCTCGCCGATATCGAAAGGCAGTGGAAAGCCAGCCTGATACGCCCGGCGGCACGGCATGGCAACCACAATGCCGACAGACACCACATTGGCGACAGCGGGCGCGATATCGATCGGCCGATGGACCGTTCAGGTCGGCATGGGCTCGCCGGCTTCATAGAGCACGAGGTTGCGCTCGCCTATGCCAAGCGCCGGCCAGCTCGCACGCCAGTCCGCAATGTGCGGCGAACGGAAATGCGCCTCGAGCGCCGTCCTGTCGCTCCAGACTTCCGTGACCCGGATGAGCCCGGCATCGAAAACATCCTGCGCATAGGAATATTCGAGACAGCCGGGCTCGGCGCGGCTGCCGGAAACCATGCGCTCCATCGCGGGCATTGCCTGTCCGAGCTTTTCCGGCGGCAAGCGGATGGTGCCAATGATCAGAAGCATGTGGTTTTCTTTCGAGAACAGGGACTATGTGTTTAGTCTAGGTCAAAAATCTGGCCTCGTTCTTCACCATCCAGCTCTTTGGTTTTATGCCATCCCAACCAAATTGGCTCTGATATCTCACCCTGCTGTATCAGCGCGTCTAGAAGCGTACGCGCAAGCCAAGACGGTTCGGGTGCGAGGGGATCATCATCGACATGACAATCGAGCCTGGAATGCGGGAAATACCCTTCCGGATGAAGCTGCGGCCGCCATGTATGAAAGCGTCCAACCCGGGTGCTAACCGATCCTCCAGCTTTGTTGCGCGATATGTGGAAAATCTCGCCGTGTTGAAACAGTCCATCTGCATCGGACACAATATAATAGTCCGAGCTTAATGTAAGTTTTGTCATCACGAAACGATATGAAGTTTGGCCGAAGCTGTCTAGGCGCGCGCTAGTCCGCGCGCAACGCCAAACCAAATCCTGGCGCTTGAAGCGTTCGGCTGAACCCCGCTGAACGCAGCGCTGAATCCAGTCTCCCACCCTCGCGCAAGCTTGGCGGGCTACCCTCACAGGGCTGTCGCGCGCTCGGCAGTCTATGGGGTTTGAGGACGATATGGCGATCAGCGAAAGCATTCAGCCCGGCGCGGTGGCCAAGAACGGCCGCGACGTCTTCTTCGCCATCGGCATCGTCATCATCCTGGCCGTGCTGTTTCTGCCGATTCCGGCCTTTCTCATCGACGTCGGCCTCGCCTTCTCGATCGCGCTTTCGGTGCTGATCCTGATGGTGGCGCTGTGGATCCAGCGGCCGCTCGATTTCTCGTCCTTCCCGACCGTGCTGCTCATCGCCACCATGCTGCGGCTGTCGCTCAACATCGCCACCACGCGCATGATCCTGTCGCACGGCAATGAGGGCACGCATGCCGCCGGCTATGTCATCGCCGGCTTCTCCAAGCTGGTGATGGCCAGCGACTTCGTCATCGGCCTGATCGTCTTCATGATCCTGATCGTGGTGAACTTCATCGTCATCACCAAGGGCGCCACGCGTATCGCCGAAGTCGGCGCGCGCTTCACCCTCGACGCCATCCCCGGCAAGCAGATGTCGATCGACGCCGACCTCTCCGCCGGGATGATCGACGACAAGACCGCGCAGCTGCGCCGCCGCGAGCTGGAAGAAGAAAGCTCCTTCTTCGGCTCGATGGACGGCGCCTCGAAGTTCGTGCGCGGCGACGCCATCGCCGGCCTCATCATCACCGCTATCAACATCGTCGGCGGCATTGCCATCGGCTACATCAGGCACGGCATGGGCATGGGCGAAGCCGCCGACGTGTTCATCAAGCTGTCGGTCGGCGACGGCCTCGTCACCCAGATCCCGGCACTGATCGTGTCGCTCGCCGCCGGCCTGCTCGTCTCCAAGGGCGGCACCCGCGGCTCGACCAACCAGGCGGTGTTCGGCCAGCTCGGTGCCCACCCGCGCGCCCTCTATGTCGCGGCATCGCTGCTGGTCCTGCTCGGCCTGATGCCCGGCCTGCCGCTGTTCCCGTTCTTTGCGCTCGCCGCCGGCATGGCCGGTCTCGGCTACGTCATCCCGATGCGCGCCAACCGCGCCGTCGCCGAAGCCGAGGCGATCAAGGATCAGGAAAAGGCGACCAAGGTCGAAGAGGAGAAGAACTCGGTCAAGGCTTCGCTCGCCACCGCCGAGATCGAGCTTTTGATCGGCAAGCAGCTGTCGACAAGGCTGCTGACGTCGCATCAGGAACTGGTTTTCCGCATGGGCAAGATGCGCAAGAAATTCGCCACCCAGTACGGCTTCGTCGTGCCGGAAGTGCGCGTCGCCGACGATTTCGCCATCCCGCCGAAGAGCTACCAGATCAAGGTGCACGGCACCGTGGTGGCCGAGTACCAGATGCGCGTCGGCGAGATCATGGTGCTGCTCGGCAACCGCGACATACCCGAGATACCGGGCGAGGAAATCCGCGAGCCGGCCTTCGGCATGCGCGCCTATTCCGTGGTCGAAGCCTTCGCCGAGGATCTGAAGCGCGAGAACTACACCTTCGCCGACAACATGTCGGTGCTGCTCACCCATCTCTCCGAGGTCATCCGCAACAACCTGCCGCAGCTTCTGTCCTACAAGGACATGAAGGCGCTGCTCGAACGCCAGGACCAGGAATACCGCAAGCTCGCCGACGAGATCTGCACCACGCACATCTCCTATCCCGGCCTGCAGGCGGTGTTGAAGCTGCTGCTGGCCGAGCGCGTCTCGATCCGCAATCTGCACCTGATCATCGAGGCGATCGCCGAGATCGCGCCGCATGTGCGCCGCACCGAGCAGATTGTCGAGCATGTCCGCATCCGCATGGCCCAGCAGATATGCGGCGACCTGTCCGAGGGCGGCGTGCTGAAAGTGCTGCGCCTCGGCAACCGCTGGGATCTCGCCTTCCACCAGAGCCTCAAGCGCGACGCCAAGGGTGAGGTGCGCGAGTTCGACATCGACCCGCGCCAGCTCGAGGAGTTCGGCCAGGACGCCACCAAGGCGATCAAGAAGTATCTGGAAGCCGGCGAGCGTTTCGTCCTCGTCACCGCGCCCGACGCCCGCCCCTATGTGCGCATGATCATCGAGCGCCTGTTCACCACACTTCCGGTGCTCAGCCATGTCGAAATCGCCAAGGGCGTCGAGATCAAGGTGCTCGGAACCATATCGTGAGCGTGCTGTCGCAAGGCGCCGTCATCGCGGCGTTCCTCGCCTTCTGCCGCATCGGCGCCTGTTTCATGCTGATGCCGGGCCTCTCCAGCGCCCGCGTCCCGGTCCAGGTCAGGTTGTTCGTGGCGGTCGCCGCCACCGGCGGCCTGCTTGCCTTTCTGTGGGACAAGATCTTTCCTTTCGTCGACCCGCGCCCGCAGATCCTTGTGCCGATGATCATCTCGGAACTTCTGGTCGGCGGCCTGATCGGCGCCATGACCAGGCTCTACATGGAAGCCCTGCGCTTCATGGGCTCGGCCATCGCCATGCTGGTCGGTTATGGCGGGACCGGCGGACCGGCGATCGAGGAGCCCGAACCCCAGGCAGCCCTTGCCGCAATCATCTCGTTCTCGGCGCTGTTGATGCTGTTCGTCTTCGATTTCGACCACGAGATAATACGCGCGCTGGTTTCCTCCTACACGGTCGCGCCGGTCAACGTCTTCTTCAACCCGCAGGCCGCCCTCGTCGACGTCACCGACACGGTGTCGGACACGTTCTTCCTGGTCATCCGCCTCGGCAGCCCGTTCGTCGCCTATGCTATTCTCGTCAATCTGACGATCGGCTTCGTCAACAAGCTGACGCCGCAGATCCCGATCTATTTCATCTCCCAGCCCTTCATCATCGCCGGCGGCATGATCATCTTCTATTTCGCCGTCGGCACCATGCTGTCGCTGTTCGTCGACGGCTTCGTCGATCTGACATTGGCGAGATAGAAATGAGCACGCGCAAGGACCGCCTCAAGAAGCTGGTCAAGGTTCAGGAACAGCTGAAGGCGCTGCACGAAACCCGCCACGCCACCTTCCTTGCGGCGGCCAGTGCCGCCGAGGCCGAGGCCAAGGAACTGGTCGGCCATTTCGACCAGGCCGATTCGCTCTCCGCCCTGTTTCCCGATCTCTACCATCGCCGCATTGCCCAGGCGGTCGTGCGCCAGGAAGCGAACCTGGCGAGCGCCAGGCAGGAAGCCAGCCTCATCGCCGCGGCGACCGCCCGCACCAATATGGTCGAGCGCGCCTACAAGGACGTACGCAACCGCGACGAACGCGAACGCTCCGACCGCGAGCGGCTGGACCTGATCACGCAGAAGCGGACGCAGGAGTAGCTGGGAGGATTGCGTGGCGCGAAGCGGACCCTCCAAGGTTCGGCTTTCCCGTAAACGCTTTACAGCCCGGTTTGGTAGCGCTACCGTTTCGGCCTAGCGTGAGCCTGGGAGGAGCCAGGGCTGTCGCTAGCGGAAGCGTTGTTCCTTCGACGACGTCGCGGGAATTTGTTGGGAGGATCGATGGCGTCTGTCGCAATTGGCGAAGTTTATAAATCATTCGGCGCTGTCGAGATCCTGCACGGGGTCAGCGTGAACATCGAGGACGGCGAGTTCGTCACTCTGGTCGGACCGTCGGGCTGCGGAAAATCAACCCTCCTCAGAATGATCGCCGGCCTGGAAAAGATTTCACGCGGCCAGATCGCGATTGGCGAACGTGTCGTCAACAACGTTGCGCCCAAGGAGCGCGACGTCGCCATGGTCTTCCAGAACTATGCGCTCTACCCACACATGACCGTTGCCGAGAACATGGCGTTCTCGCTGATGCTCAAAGGAGTTTCCAAGCCGGAGAGCGATGCCGGCGTGCGCCGCGCGGCCGAAATCCTTGGGCTGGTGCCGTTGCTGGCTCGCTATCCTCGGCAGCTTTCCGGCGGCCAACGCCAGCGCGTCGCAATGGGCCGCGCGATCGTTCGTGATCCGGCGGTCTTTCTCTTCGACGAACCGCTGTCCAATCTCGACGCCAAACTCAGGGTGCAGATGCGCGCCGAGATCAAGGAACTGCACCAGCGCCTCAAGACCACGACAGTCTACGTCACTCACGATCAAATCGAAGCCATGACCATGGCTGACAAGATCGTGGTCATGCATGACGGCATCGTCGAGCAGATAGGGCCGCCGCTGGAACTCTATGACCGGCCGAACAATCTTTTTGTCGCCAGCTTTATCGGCTCGCCGGCCATGAATTTGCTGAGGGGCGAGATCGCTACCGACGGCTCACCCTCGTTCCGCGGCGCCGGGGGGATTTCGGTCCCGTTGGCCTCGGCACTTTCCATCCGCAATGGCGAGCCTGTGGTGCTGGGAATAAGGCCCGAGCATTTGCGGCTGTCCGACGACCAGGGCATTCCGGTCACCGTCGCGGTGGTTGAACCAACCGGGTCCGAAGTGCAGCTCATCGGCCGGACAGCCGGCGGCGAAGAGATCGTCGCGAATTTCCGGGAACGACATTCCTTTACGCCGGGCGAAACCATCCGGCTTACGGCCGAGCCCAGCCTTATCCATCTCTTTCACGCAGAAACCGGACAGAGATTCCAGACACGTATCGATCAGTAGGACCACAGGCAAGGACAACAACAGGAGGAAACGAGCATGAAGTTCACCAGACGCGACGTGATCCGCACCACCGCCGGCGCGGCGGCGGGTGCCTTGGGAAGTCGGTTCATCAGCTCTCCGGCCCTTGCCCAGGACGGACTGAAATACAAACCCGAGGATGGCGCCAAGCTTAGACTGCTGCGCTGGTCGCCCTTCGTCCAGGGCGATGAGGACCAATGGCTGGCCAACACCAAACGCTTCACCGAGGCGACAGGTGTCGAGGTTCGCGTCGACAAGGAAAGCTGGGAGGACATTCGTCCCAAGGCGGCGGTCGCAGCAAATGTCGGGTCCGGCCCCGACCTGATGTTCGTCTGGTTCGATGACCCGCACCAATATCCCGACAAGCTGCACGACGTGAGCGAACTGGGCGAGTATCTCGGCTCGAAATATGGCGGCTGGCACGAGGGACCTAAGCAATATGCGACACGCGACGGGAAGTTCGTCGGCCTGCCCCTGGCCACGATCGGCAATGCCATCGTCTATCGGGAAAGCTGGGTGAAAGAGGCCGGCTTTTCGGAGTTTCCCAAGGACACGAAAGGCTTCCTGGAACTTTGCAAGGCCTTGCAAGCGAAGGGACATCCTGCCGGCTTCACGCATGGCCATGGCGTCGGTGACGGCAACAACTATGCTCATTGGCTGCTGTGGAGCCATGGCGGCCAGATGGTCGACGAGAGTGGCAAGGTAACGATCAACAGCCCCGAGACCCTCAAGGCGATCGAATACGCGCAGGAACTCTACAAGACCTTCATTCCAGGCACCGAAAGCTGGCTCGACGTCAACAACAACCGCGCCTTCCTGGCCGGCGAACTGGGGGTGATCGCCAATGGAATTTCTGCCTACAACACGGCCAAGATCAACAAGGACAAAGATCCAAAGCTGGCTGAAATCGCCAAGGACATACGCACGACCAACCTGCCCATCGGTCCTGTCGGCAAATCCGTCGAATTGTTCCAGGTGACCACGGCTGTCATCTTCAATTACACGCCCTACCCTAACGCGGCTAAGGCGTATTTGCAGTTCATGTTCGAGGAACCGCAAATGAAGGACTGGATCACCTCCTCGGCCGGATATTGCTGCCAGACACTGAAGGCATTCGACAACAACCCCGTGTGGACTGCCGATCCCAACAACGCCGCTTACGCCAAGGCTTCGGCTACTCTGCGGCCTAACGGCTATGCCGGGCCGCTCGGCTATGCCTCGGCGGCAACCATGGCCGACTACGTGCTGGTCGACATGTTCGCCAAAGCGGTGACCGGCCAGGCCACGCCGCAAGAGGCAATGGAAGAGGCCGAGAAGCGGGCAAATCGCTATTATCGCGTTTGAGCCGGCTCAGCCGGGCAGCGCGGCTGCCCGGCTGGCTTCGGATTGCGTCGCGGCCGATCCGGCCTATCAATGAGACCTCAGCAGGAGCCAACCCATGGCCGTGCCGTCAGCTGCTATCCAGCCGCGACCTTCGATCTTCTCACGGATTCTGTCGCGCTGGAGCGAAAGCAGGAACGCACTTGGCTTCGGCTTCATGCTTCCGGCGGCTGCACTGCTGCTTGTCTTCCTGACCTATCCGCTGGGGCTCGGCGTCTGGCTCGGCTTCACCGATGCCCGCATCGGCCGCCCCGGCATCTTCATCGGCGTCGAAAACTATGAATATCTGTGGAGCGACGCCGTCTTCTGGCTCTCCGTCTTCAACACCTTGCTCTACACGATCAGCGCCTCGATCCTGAAATTCGCGCTCGGCCTCTGGCTGGCGCTCATCCTCAACCAGAACCTTCCCTTCAAATCGTTCTTCCGCGCGATTGTCCTGCTGCCGTGGGTGGTGCCGACGGTGCTCTCGGCCATCGCCTTCTGGTGGATCTACGATTCGCAGTTCTCCATCCTGTCGTGGGCTCTCATGGAAATGGGACTGATCGATCACCGCATCAATTTCCTTGGCGATCCGGAGAACGCGCGCGCCTCGGTGATCGCTGCCAATGTCTGGCGCGGCATTCCTTTCGTGGCCATCACGCTGCTGGCCGGCCTGCAGACGATTCCCCAATCGCTTTACGAGGCCGCGACGCTCGACGGCGCCAGCCGTTGGCAGTTGTTCCGCTATGTGACGCTGCCGCTGCTGACGCCGATCATCGCCATCACCATGACCTTTTCGGTCCTGTTCACCTTCACCGATTTCCAGTTGATCTATGTGCTGACTCGCGGCGGACCGGTGAATGCCACCCATCTGATGGCGACGCTCTCGTTCCAGCGCGGCATTTCCGGCGGCCAGCTTGGCGAGGGAGCCGCGATCGCGGTGGCGATGATCCCGTTCCTGCTAGCGGCGATCCTTTTCAGCTATTTCGGGCTGCAACGTCGTAAATGGCAGCAGGGCGGTGGAGACTGACATGGCCGCGATCGAAACGAACAATCGTCCGAACACGGATGAAGGCGGCATGGGCTATCTCCAGAGCCTGCCCCGGCGCGTGGTCACCGTTTATCTGCCGCTCCTGATATTCGTCATCGTGCTGCTGTTCCCGTTCTACTGGATGACGATCACGGCGGTGAAACCCAATCTCGAGATGACGGATTATGCCAATTTCAACCCGTTCTGGGTCGTCCATCCGACGCTCGAGCATATTCGGTATCTGCTCTTCGACACGTCCTATCCGGGTTGGCTTCTCAACACGATCATCATCTCGACCGCCTCAACTTTCCTGTCGCTGCTGGCAGCGGTGTTCGCTGCCTATGCGATCGAGCGCTTGAGGTTTTCCGGGGCGCGGCAGGTCGGCTTGGCGATCTTCTTGGCCTATCTCGTGCCGCCCTCGATTCTGTTCATTCCACTGTCGGTAATGGTGTTCAACCTCGGCCTTTACGATACGCCGTTCGCACTGATCCTCACCTATCCGACCTTCCTCATTCCATTCTGCACGTGGCTCTTGATGGGCTACTTCCGCTCGATACCCTTCGAACTGGAAGAATGCGCGCTGATCGACGGCGCGAGCCGCTGGCAAATCCTGACCAAGATAGTTCTGCCGCTGTCGGTGCCCGGCCTGATCTCCGCCGGCATCTTCGCTTTCACCCTGTCATGGAACGAGTTCATCTACGCCTTGACCTTCATCCAGTCGTCCGAAAACAAGACCGTGCCGGTCGGCGTGCTTACCGAGCTCGTACGTTCGGATGTCTATGAATGGGGAGCCCTGATGGCAGGCGCGCTGATCGGCTCCCTGCCGGTGGTGGTGCTCTATTCATTCTTTGTCGAGCACTACGTCTCCTCGATGACGGGGGCGGTCAAGGAGTGAAGCTGAGGCGGAAATCCCACCCTCGGCGGACCATCGAAGCAAGCTCGTGGGTGCCAAGCTGATCGTCAGCTTCCGGCCAAAGGCGACGATGGAAAAATCTGCCCGATGGCGCGAAGCCGGCAGCTTCGATCCGATCCGCGCACTCCGCTCCCTCTCCTTCCCGCAAGCCTGCCACAAGCTTGTTGAGGCATGGTCTGGCTTAGGAAAACCGGTAAAAGGCGGACTTTCTTGGCGATTTCTCCACCCAGCGACATCGTTATGGATGTGGCCCGAGCCGTCGACCCGGCGGATATCGAGACCGCCCGCGCCGCGCTGGCAAAGCGGGCCGGCGGCGCTGCGGGCACGTTTTCGCTCGACACCGCCCCTTCGGTCGATGCCGGCTCGATCCTGTCGCTCGCCACCGCCGACAAGGCCGCCGCTACAACCGACCCGGCCAACAAATTCAAGAAGTTCGAGGCGATGGTGCTGCAGACCTTCATCCAGAACATGCTGCCAAAGGACACCGAGGGCGTCTACGGCAAGGGCCTGGCCGGCGACATGTGGAAATCGCAGCTTGCCGAGCGGGTGGCCGACGTGATGGCCGAACGCGGCGGCATCGGCATCGCCAAGTCGATGCTTGCCGACCACTATCTCGAAGGCAAGCGCGTGGTTCCGGTCGGTCCGGTCTCGGGCGGGTTGGAAAAGACCGAGATCGACCAGCAAAACAGCCTGTCGACCTCGCTGGTCCACCAATTGCAGCGCAAGGCTGCGGGGTCGATGACCGGTGACGAGACGACCATAAAAACAAACATCAAGATCTAAACTGGGAAACGCCATGGCCGACTTTTCAGAATCCACCCCCAATCTGCCAGCACGCACGACCGCGTCGGAAGCGCCGATCCCGTTCGCGCGGCCCGGCAACCTCGCCGCCATCATCGGTCGCATCGAGGAAGTGGTCGAGGAAGAGACCGCCGGCATCCGCAACGCGACCAACTATGATCTCAAGGCATCGAACGCCCGCAAGAGCCGCTACCTCTACGAGTTGACGCGCGCCATGAAGGGCGGCAGCGAAGCCGAATTCCTCGAACAGCACCGCGAGGGCCTGACCCGGCTGCGCCAGAAGCTGGCGAAGAACGAAGCGGCGATCCTGGCGCATCTCAGCGCGGTCAACGAAGTCGCCAGCCTGCTGCGGCACGCCATCCAGCGCGCCGAGACCGACGGCACCTACTCCGCCGGCGAGTTCGGCTGGACGAAGGCATGATGCCGAACACGAGCGACACTTGGGAGATACTGCCGAAGCAACGGCGCAGTGCCGCGTCGCCTTCACAAGGGACTGATCAAGGGACTGACAAGAGCCGATGATCAAGGTCATCGCCATCGCCGTCTGGATCTGCGCAGCAACTCTCGGCGCAGTATTCTATTCGTTTCAGGCGGCCGGCGAGCGCGGTGTCGGCGAAACGCCGAAGCCGATGCTGGGCGGTCTCGACTACGTCAAGACCGACATCATTTCGGTGCCGCTGATCCGCGATTCTGAGATCGGCGGCTATTTCCTGACCAAGCTCGTCTACACCGTCGAACCCGAGCAGATAAAGAAGCTGTCCATTCCGGCCGAAGCGCTGATCACCGACCAGGTCTATTCCTACCTCTATTCCAATCCGCAGATCGACTTCACCAACAAGGCGACCATCGATCTCGATGCCTTCCGCGCCGCAATCCGCGATACCGTCAACGCGCGTGTCGGCGCGCCCTTGGTGCATGAGGTTCTGATCGACCAGGTCAATTTCCTGTCGAAGGACGAAATCCGCGACAACTGGCTGCGTCGCAAGAAAAGCGAGACGGCGAGCGAAATGACCAAGGCGTTCAAGGAACACTGAGTTGCCCCGGCTCGGAGTCCCGGCCTCATCGGGGCTCACCTGCCGCGACGGCAGGAACCAACCGCCCGAATTCGCGTTGACGTAAACGTCAACCCAAAGCTATATGCGGCAGCGACCGTGATCGCGAACCGCGGCATGGGCTTCGGCTGGATCGAAGCGCCGTTGCGAGACAGATGCAACCAGACAAGGAGAATAGCGTGAGCGTTCAGGAGATTGCCGAGAAGATCAAGTCGCGGGTAGCCAGCAGCGGGTTCGATCGTTCCGTGAAATTCGACACCGGCAGCGACGGCGTCATCGTTATCGACGGCGCAACCGTCTCGAACACCGATGCACCCACCGACTGCACCATCAAGCTCTCGCTCGACGATCTGGATTCGCTGATCGCTGGCGACCTGAACCCGACGATGGCGTTCATGACCGGCAAGATAAAGGTCGAAGGCGACATGACCGTCGCCATGGCGCTCAGCCAGCTGATTGGCTGAAGGCATCCAGCCGCCTAAGGCGGCACCCACCAAGCGCAAAAAAACGCCGCCTTTTCGGGCGGCGTTTTTGCATGAAATGCTGCCGGCTTCGTGTCAGGCCGCCGATATCAGTTCCTGCGCCTTCAGCTTGCGGCCGGCCGCCTTCAGCGTGCCGTGCACGCCGTCAAGCGCGCCTTCCACCAGTTCCAGCGCCAGCAGGCGGTGCCGCTCATAGGGTCCTGGCATGGCAAGTGAACCGGTCTTCTCGGCCGAGAAGCCGAAGCGCGCGTAATAGGGCGCATCGCCGACCAAAAGGATAGCGGCATGGCCGAGACGCGCCGCTTCGGCGATGGCATGGCGCATCAGCGCCGAGCCGATGCCGGCATTCTTGAGCGACGGGTCGACGGCAAGCGGGCCAAGCAGCAGCACGGCCGCACCGCCCTCGCCCAGCCTGACATCCCACAGCCGCACGGTGCCGGCCACGCCGCCCGAAGCATCGCGGGCGACGAAGGCCAGGCCTTCCGAGGGCCGCCGGCCACGCCGCAGCTTCTCCGACGACTTTTTCCTGCGCTTCGGCCCCATGGCCCGATCGAGCAACGCCTCGCGCGCCGCAACATCGGCGGCGGTTTCGGCGACCATCACAGAGGCCGGTGCGTGGCCCCCAATTTCAACTGGCATTTCCATTTCAACTGACATTTCCATTTCCGCAATCCCTGGCGAGCGGAGATCTGTTCCACAGGCGAGCCCGGGTGGACGACACGCGCCCACCGGGGATGATCTGATCGGCTCTCTCAGCGCATTTTTAGGCGAAGTTGTGTCCGGTTCGCCGTCCGAAAATGCGCTGAGGAAGCGCCGTCAGATCACGTAGGATCGGAGAGGCTCGAAGCCGTTGAAGGCGACCGCCGAGTAGGTGGTCGTGTAGGCGCCGGTGCCTTCGATCAGCACCTCGTCGCCGATGGTCAGCGACAAAGGCAGCGGATAGGGCGTCTTCTCGTACATCACGTCGGCCGAATCGCAGGTCGGGCCGGCGAGCACGCAAGGTGCGGTCTCCGTGCCGTCATGCGGCGTGACGATCGGGTAGCGGATCGCCTCGTCCATCGTCTCGGCAAGACCGCCGAACTTGCCGATGTCGAGGAACACCCAGCGCACATTGTCGTTGGCCGCTTTCTTCGAGATCAGCACGACTTCCGACTTGATGACGCCGGCATTGCCGACCATGCCACGGCCCGGCTCGATGATGGTCTCGGGAAGCGCATTGCCGAAATGCTTGCGCAGCGCCGAGAAGATCGCCTGGCCATAGGCCTGGGCGGCTGGCACGTCACGCAGATAGCGCGTCGGGAAACCACCGCCCATATTGACCATCTTCAAGACGATGCCTTCCTCGGCGAGCGTCGCGAACACCACCTTGGCGTCGGCCAGCGCACGGTCCCAGGCGGTCAGGTCGGTCTGCTGCGAGCCGACATGGAACGACACGCCATAGGCGTCGAGGCCGAGCCCCTTGGCATGGCGCAGCACGTCGACGGCCATCGCTGGCACGCAGCCGAACTTGCGCGACAGCGGCCATTCAGCGCCCTCGCCATCGGTCAGCACGCGGCAGAACACGCGCGCGCCTGGAGCGACGCGGGCGATCTTCTCGACCTCTTCGACGCAATCGACGGCGAACAGGCGGATGCCGAGCTGGTAGGCGCGTGCGATGTCACGCTCCTTCTTGATGGTGTTGCCGAAGGAGATGCGGTCCGCCGGCGCGCCGGCGTCCATCGCCATCTCGACTTCGGCAACGGAAGCGGTGTCGAAGGACGAGCCCATCGCAGCAAGCAGGCGCAGGATTTCCGGTGCCGGGTTTGCTTTCACCGCATAGTAGATCTTGGAATCGGGCAGCGCCTTCTCGAAGGCGCGGAAATTGTCGCGCACGACATCGAGGTCGACGACGAGGCAGGGGCCGGACGGACGTCGGGTGGCGAGGAAGTCAAGGATGCGCTGGGTGGCCATCGGGGTCTCTCCATCAGCGCCTTTCGGCGCGCAATAAGGCTGCGGGACGCGGGCTGTCAGCCTCGCGAACACGCGGTGGACAAAGGCGGGACGGATATCCATGGAACCAGCCGGTGGAGACCCCGGAACCATGAAGCGCCGTCTCGCGGCGGTGAACCTTGGCCTTGCCCGGCCTTGGTTCGCTTTGTCTGCCTTGGCTTGGATGGGAGACCCGTCCGCACTGCCGGCAATGAAGGTGTGCCTCTTCAGTAACCCCGGTTTTTGGACAACCGGCAGAACACCAGAAAGGCCCGCACCGTCGTTGCTTCAAGGTGTCCTCGGGCTGGCGGTTGGCCGCTAGACCGACTGGAGGGGTTGGCTCCAGTTACCTTACCGATTTCCCTCACCATTCGAGGATCGGCGGACACCCACAGGCACGTGCGACTTTGGGCAAGCGCGATATAAGGGCGAAGACTTTCACAATCAATAAAAATCGTATCGCAGGTTGTAAAATTTCTGGCGTCGAACAATGTTGCGGCAACCGTATCCGGATATCGAACGATGACAGGCACGCACGGCCCTCTCAACGCCTTTCTCGATCTTCGCCGGATGCCGGTGGCACATGCCCAGCTAGGCCCGCTGGCCGGCCTGCGGCTGGCCGTCAAGGACATCTACGACGTCGCCGGCTACCGCACCGGTTGCGGCAATTTGCAAAAATTCGCCGAAAGCCACGCGGCCTCGCGCACCGCACCCGCCGTGCAGATGATCCTCGATGCCGGCGCACGCTTCGTCGGCAAGACGCAGACCGACGAGCTTGCCTTCGCGCTGTTCGGCCAGAATGCGCATTTCTCGTTTCCGGTGAACCCGGCGGCACCCGACCGCGTCACCGGCGGCTCCTCATCGGGGTCGGCGGCGGCGGTGGCGGGCAGGCTGGCCGATATCGCCACCGGCTCAGACACCGGCGGCTCGATCCGCGCCCCGGCGAGCTTTTGCGGACTGATCGGGCTGCGCACCACGCATGGCCGCATTCCGCTCGACGGCACGATGAAGCTGGCGCCGAGCCTCGACACGTTCGGCTGGTTCGCCGACGACATCGAGACCTACGAGACCGTCGGCAAGCTGCTGCTCGGCCGCGATCCGCACCAGCACGTGTTGGACCGGCCGCTGGCGCTGGATTGGCTGGATGGATTGGTCGCCCGCCCGGCGCTGGCCGAATATGGTGAAATGAAGGGGCTGGCGGGCGCGGTCTTCGGCGTGCCGGCGACGCCGGCAATCCGCTTCTCCTCATCTCCCGATGAACTCTATTGGTGCTTTCGCCGGGTGCAGGCCAGGGAGGCCTGGGCGGTGCATGGCGAATGGATCACCAGCGGCGAGCGCGGCCTCGGCCCCGGTGTCGAGGAGCGTTTCGGCTTTGGCCGTGCCGTCGATGACAGGACAGCCCAGGCCGAGAAGGTGCGACGTCTGACCTTTCGCGGCGAACTGAACGCCCTGCTCGGCAGGAACGGCTTCCTTGTCCTGCCGACCGTGCCTGGTCCGGCGCCTTACGTGGACAGCACGCCGGAGCAGTTCCAGGCCTATCGCGAACGGGCGCTCCAACTTCTGTGCCTGGCCGGCCTGTCCGGTTTTCCACAGATCACACTGCCGGTCGGCTCGGTCGCCGGCGCCCCGTTCGGCCTGTCGCTGCTTGGCCCTTCCGGCAGCGACATTGCCCTGATACGGCTCGGCCGGAAACTTCTCGACGCGGCACGAAAGGCCTGACCATGGACACACTGACGCGCATGCGTGCCTTCATCGACGTGGTCGAGGCCGAGGGCTTTTCGGCGGCGGCGCGCAAGATCGGCCGTTCCAAGGCCTTGCTGTCGAAATATGTGCGCGAGCTGGAGGACGAACTCGGCGCTTTGCTGCTCAACCGCACCACGCGCCAGTTCTCGATGACCGAGGCCGGCCACACCTATTACCGGCGCGCCTCGGAGATCGTGCGCGAGGTCGACAGCCTAGCCGACGCGGTGCGTGAATCCTCCGGCGACGTGCGCGGCCGGATCAAGCTGTCGGCGCCGCGCACCTTCGCCGACGCGCCGATCGGCCAGTCGCTGATCGACTTCGCCAAGCAGCATCCCGACATCGTGCTCGACATCCAGCTCGACGACCGCTTCGTCGATCTGGTCGAGGAGGGCTTCGATCTTGCGGTGCGCATCTCGCGGCTGGAGAACTCGTCGCTGATCGCCAGGCGGCTGGCGCCGTTTTCGATAAAGCTCTGCGCCTCCCCCGAACTGATCGCCAGGCATGGCATGCCGACAAGGCCGCAGGATCTCAGCCGCATGCCTTGCATCGTCGACACCAATGGCCGCGGACTGAACAACTGGCCGTTCAAGGGCGACAATGGCGATCCGGTGAGCGTTTCGGTGTCTGGTCCGGTCGAGGTCAACAGCCCGATGACGGCGAGAGCCGCGGCCGTGGCGGGCCTCGGATTTACCGTCCTGCCGGATTTCATCGCCGCGCCCGACCTCGCGAGCGGCCGGCTGGTGGCGGTGATGGATGACCGTATCCTGTCGGGCGGCGGCATCTTCGCCGTCTACCCGCACCGCCGCTATCTGCCGGCGAAAGTCCGCGTCTTCGTCGACTTTTTGGTGCAGTGGTTCAGGACGCGCGAGGCTGGCTGACCGGCGTCGATAGTCTCATGGTCCCAATTTCGCCCCCTTTCTGGTAACTCTCGGCAACTCTTCCGAGGCCTATGGACCGAGAATGCACCTGAAACGGCACGCAATCATGCTGGCTTCGGCCTTGGCGGCTACTTTTGCCGCCACTGGACCGGCTTACGTGCATCCGCATGTCTTCGCCGAGGCCCGCCTCGATGTGATTCTCTCCCCGGATCACCAAAGCGTGAAGGCTCTGCGTCATCTCTGGCGCTTCGACGATCTGTTTTCCTCGACCGTGATGATGGAGTTCGACAAGAACTCCGACCTGAAGCTCGACGACAAGGAGCTGAAGGAGGTCGCCGACACCGTTCATGCCTCGCTGGCCGAGTTCAATTACTTCCAGCTCGTCACCGTTGACGGCAAGGACGTGGCGATGACGCCGCCGCCGCATCTGATGGCCAATTTCGACAACGATCAGCTGATCATCCTTTTCGAGTCCGAACCGAAGGTGCCGATCAAGCTCCACGGCAAGATCGATATCGGCGTCTACGATCCGACATTCTACACGGCGATCGACTTCACCGAGGACTCCAACATCACGGTTGAAGGCCTGCCCTCGAACTGCACCAGCAAGGTGGTCCGTCCGGATCCGGACGAGGCTATCAAGGAAAACCAGAAGACCCTCACCGATGCCTTTTTCAACGATCCGACCGGCACCGATATGAGCAAGATCTTCGCCACCAAGCTCGAACTGACCTGTCAGCCAGAAGGATGAAGCCGGTGACGAAACCGTCCCTGCGTTTGGCATTCGGCCTGTTGGCCCTCACTGTCGCCATGATGCATTTCGCCGACGCCGCTCATGCCCAGAGTTCGCTCGGCATCGGCGTCAATGACGGCATGGCGCCCACCACCGGCCCGTTCGCCCATATCCTGATGTGGATCAATCTCAGGCAGCAGGAATTCTACCGCGCGCTGGCAACGGCGATGAAGGCGATGCGCCAGGACGGCAGCAAGATCTGGATACTCGTCGGCCTGTCCTTCGCCTACGGTATTTTCCATGCCGCCGGCCCCGGCCACGGCAAGGCGGTGATCTCGTCCTACATGGTGGCCAATGAGGTGGCGTTGCGGCGCGGCATCCTCTTGTCCTTCGTCTCGGCGCTGCTGCAGGGCCTGACCGCGATCGCGGTGATGGGGGTCGCCTATTTCGTCCTGCGCGGCACCTCCGTCTCGATGACGGACGCGGCCTGGTTCATGGAGATCATGAGCTTTGTCTTCGTCACCCTGTTCGGCGCCTGGCTGCTGTGGCGCAAACTCGGCCCCGCCGTCCTGCGTCTGTTCGGCAAGGGCCCGGCCTACAGCCTGTCGGCGGCTCATGCCGGCCATTCTCACGCCGGTCATTCTCATGGGGGTCATTCTCATGGGGGCCATTCGCACGGCGCGCATTCGCATGCCGGTCACTCCCATGCAGCTCACAGCCATTCGGCGCATGCTCATTCGCACGCGCTACACGCGCATGACCATGTGCACGGCCCTTCGCACGATCATCACGATCATGCCAAACACGATCACGCTCATCACGATCACGCGGCCGGCGAAGTCTGCGATACCTGCGGCCATTCGCACGCACCCGATCCGGCGCTGCTGTCGGGCGACCGCTTCGACTGGCGCACGGCGTGGACGGCGGTGGCGGCGGTCGGCATCCGCCCCTGCTCCGGCGCCCTGATCGTGCTGAGCTTCGCCCTGCTCAACGGGCTCTGGCTCGGCGGCCTGCTGTCGGTGCTGGCGATGTCGCTTGGCACGGCCATCACCGTTTCGGCACTGGCGACACTGGCGGTGACCGCCAAGAACTGGGCGGTGTATTTCGCCGGCGACGGCCGCATGGGCAACCGCATCCACTCGATCGTCGAGATCGGCGGCGCGGCGTTTGTGTTCCTGTTCGGACTGCTGCTGCTGTCGGCGAGTTTGGCGAGCGGCGGATAGGCCGGCGCCACGAGGTTCGGAGTTTAACCCGCGATCTTGCCGCCTAGCTCATCCTCGATGTGAGCGCGGATGATCTCGTCAAAACTCTTTTCGGCGCTGAAGCCGAGCTCCTGTGACCGCTTTGCCTCGAAGCGCGTCGGCCAGCCCTTGACGATCGCCCAGATCGTGTCATCCGGAACCTCGCGGATCAGGCTTACCGCCTTCGGCCCGGCGATGCGTTCCAGCGCCTCGATCTGCTCGCCGACGGTGACGGCGACGCCAGGCATCGTCAGATTGCGGCGTGGCCCGACAGCGCTGCCGTCGATCCCTGCCGCATGGATCAGGAAGTTCACCGCCGAGCGCGGGCTGGCATGCGTGTGCACGACCGAGCGCGGCACCGGCAGGATCGCTTCGTGGCCGCTCAACGGCTCGCGGATGATGCCGGAGAAGAAGCCGGACGCCGCCTTGTTCGGCTTGCCCGGCCGCACGCAGATCGTCGGCAGCCGGATGCCGATACCGTCGAAGAAGCCGCGCCTGGTATAGTCGGCCAGCAGCGCTTCGCTCATCTGCTTCTGGGTGCCGTAGGAGGTCAGCGGCGTCGGATGGAAGTCGTCGGGAATGACATCCGGAAACGGCGCGCCGAACACCGCGATCGACGAGGTGAAGACGACGCGCGGCGCAAAGCCCGCCAGCCGGATGGCATCGAACAAGGCCCGCGTGCCATCGAGATTGACGCGGTAGCCGAGATCGAAATTCGCTTCCGCCTCGCCCGACACGATGCCGGCAAGATGGAACACGACGTCGGGGCGCGATGCGACCAGGCGCTCAGCGGCCCCTGCTTCGGCGAGATCGCCAGTGTGCAGCGTGACGCTGACGCCATCCAGGCTCGGGGCCTGTGGCGGCACGATATCGTGTAAATCAAGCGCCGTGATCTTGCGGCCGCGCAGCGTGCCGTCCTTGGCCAGCCGGGCGATGAGCTTGCGGCCGACCATACCCGCGGCGCCAGTGATCAGAATGCGCATATCGAAAATCCCTTGCCTATTTACCCTGATTTTTACGCTGGTTGCGGGCCCGCAACCAGAACACCGAGAAGAACGCCAGCACGAAGACGATGCCAAAGGCGCCGGCCAGCACGGTCGAAAAGCTGCCCAGTGCCAGCATCACGGTCGGCAGGTAGTAGGCGCCGATACCGAACAGCAGCATGATCCACACTGCAGCGATAAGAGCGTTCCTGGTGTCGCGGTCCATCACCACTTTGCCCCGGTGTGGCCAGGATCAGCCGCGTGCGGATTCAATGCCATGAAATTCCTATGCCCGTGAGAGTAGCGTTGATGCGGCACCGCATCATCCGCCTTGCGACGATGCATGCCCGTCAATCTCAAAGATGGCCTTTTCAAGATAGCCAGGAATGCGGTTTGCCTGGTGGATAATTTGACCATTTTTGACGCGTGCGATCAGACGAAAATTTCTCGACCCGTTATCGCGGATGATCAACTCGTCGACCAGTGGCGAGACACGCGCAAGATTATCCATCACCTTATCGAAGCGCCTGGCAATGTCCTCGGCCGGAATACTATGGCCACCTTCCAACACGCGGTCGGCAACACGCGCGGCCGATAGAGCAGCACTTCCAATCCCAATGAACTCCATTTTCACAATAAAACCCGCCGCCCTGGCTGCTTCCATGTCTCGCATGGCCTGTTGACCGGAGAAGGTGGTTTCCACCGTAAATGACTTGCCTTGCTCGATGTGCTCTTTAATCATCTGGCGTGCCGCCCTGCCCACGGTCATGCCGGTGGATTCCGGTGCTTTAAGTCGTATCTGTTTTGCAATTGCGTCGGGATCAATCCGCGTTCCCACGCTGTTTTTTCCAGCAAATGTAGTTTTGCCCGATCCATTGGGACCGGCAACAACAAGGAATACCGGTTTGCCGGTCGGCGGGCTCAACGCAGCGCGTCTGGAAGAGGCTTAACCGTCTCGACTCGCCACGCCTTCTTATTGGCCAACCATTCAATTTTTAGGAGACATCGTTTGCCATCCGGAAATTCGCGAACGATATGGTCCGCTGGTGTATTCGCGTCGCCATAGCTGATCGGAAAACCGGCTTCGAGCCGGTCGAGAGCCGCCTGGCCATAGCCATTTGCCGTGAGTTTGACACGATTGAGCTTGACCGGCTTCAACCGGTCCAACGTCGTGACAAGGTCCTTGGTCACCTCGACCTGCTTGGGAACACTTGCCTTATTTTTTAGTTCCGCATGCGACATCCGTTTTCCCCGTATTCATCTGGAAGTATAGCGCGCCGCCATTCTTCCGTCGACAATGCCGTGAAATTCCTGCGTCAGTGGAAATGGCCAGGATGCTGAAGCGCTTCGCGTTGGTGCCCGTGCTCGTCGCCATCGTCGGCGCACTGGCCGAATTCCGGTTCCACGGTGGCATGGCTGATGCCGTGCTCGCTGGCAAGCCGCTTCTTGACGGCACTCACCGCCTGATGCGCATCGACGCCCTCGTCGAGACAGGCATGCAGCGTCGCCATGTTGCTGGTCCCATCAAGCGACCAGACATGCATATGGTGCACTTCGCGCACTCCCTGGACGGTCGCCTCGAGATCCCTGGCGATCAGATCGCGGTCGAGGCTTGGCGGCACGCCCTCGAGCAGGACATGGGCGGCTTCGCGCATCAGCGACCACGCCGTGTAGAGGATCAGCAGTGAAACCAGGACCGACAGGATCGGGTCGATCGGCGTCCAGCCGGTCGCCAGGATGACCAGCGCCGCCGCGATGGCCGCCGCCGAGCCGAGCAGGTCGCCAAGCACATGCAGGATGGCGCCGCGCATGTTCAGGCTTTCGCGGTCGCCGCCATGCAGCACGAAGAACGCGCCGATGTTCACCAACAGGCCGAGGATCGCCACCACCAGCATCGGCCCGCCAAGCACCGGTGCCGGCGCCTGCAGGCGCCCCCAGGCCTCGTAGACGATCCACAGCGCGATGACGAAGATGGCGATGCCGTTGGTATAGGCCACCAGCGTCTTGACCCGGCCGAAGCCATAGGTGAGGCGAATGGTCGCCGGGCGGCCAGCCAGATGGAAGGCATACCAGGCAAGGCCGAGCGCGATCGAGTCGGCGAGCATGTGGCCGGCATCGGCCAGCAGCGCCAGCGAGCCGGTGAGGATGCCGCCAAGCGCTTCGGCGACCATGAAGCCGCCGGTCAGGCAGGCTGCGATCAGAACGCGTTTCTTATCGGTCGAGCCATGCACATGGCCGGGCCCATGATCGTGCCCAATGTGATCGTGCCCGCTGTGATCGTGGGTATGTGCCAATGGCGAACTCCTAAGCGCCGAATTCCGCGCGACAATCCTCGAGCCGTCGCTTCTGCTGGCCGTCGCCATCGAAATTGCCCGGATCGAGCCACGCCTCGTAGGCACTGCGCAGCGCGGGCCACTCCTTGTCGATGATCGAATACCACGCAGTGTCGCGGTTTTCACCCTTGACGATCAGATGCTGGCGGAAAATGCCTTCGAACTTGAAGCCGAACCGTTCGGCGGCCCGCTTCGATGGCTCGTTGCGGTTGTTGCACTTCCATTCGTAGCGGCGGTAGCCGAGCTCGTCGAAGATGTATTTCATGAACAGGAACTGCGCTTCGGTTGCTCCCGGCTTGCGCGAGATAAGCGGCCCCCAATAGATGTTGCCGATCTCGATGACGCCGTACGCCGTGTCGATGCGCATCAGCGTCTGGCGCCCGGCGACCTTGCCGCTGGCCTTGTCGATGACGGTGAAGAACAGCGGATCCTCGCTGGCCTCGACCTTGTCCAGCCATGGCTGGAAGGCGGCGCGGGTCTCCGGCGGATAATCGGGCAACCAGGCGAAGCGGCCGTCGATGTCGGACACGGAGGACGCTTCATAGAGGCCATCGCCATGTTTTGCAGCACTCAGCGGTTCGAGCCGGACAGTGCTTCCGTCGATGGTCTTGCGTTCGGGCCGCGGGCGCGGTTGCCAATCCCTGAGATTTTCCGACACCGAAAGCTCCAATCCGTTTGACTTTTGCCAGCCGAAGCTCACAAAAACGCGACCCAACAGCAAGAACCACACGGACGGGAAAAATGCTCCACACGATTTCGGCCTTCGACCGCCTTGGCGAGGAAAACGCCTTTGCCGTGCTCGCGAGGGCCACAGCACTTGCCCAACAAGGCCGCGACATCGTCAATCTCGGCATCGGCCAGCCCGACTTCAAGACGCCGCAGCACATCGTCGAGGCGGCGATCAAGGCGCTGCGCGACGGCCATCACGGCTACACGCCGGCCAATGGCCTGCTGGCGACGCGCGAGGCGGTGGTGCGCCGCACGCTGACCACAACCGGTGTCGAAGTATCGCCCGAAACGGTAATGATCCTGCCCGGTGGCAAGCCAACCATGTTCGCCGCGATCCTGATGTTCGGCGAACCTGGCGCCGAAATCCTCTATCCCGATCCGGGCTTCCCCATCTATCGCTCGATGATCGAGTTCACCGGTGCAGCCCCTATTCCCGTGCCGATGCGCGAGGAAAACGGCTTTGCCTTCTCCGCCGAGGAGACGCTGGCGCTGATCACTTCGAAGACCAGGCTGCTGATCCTCAACTCGCCCGCCAATCCGACCGGCGGTGTGACGCCCCGTGCCGAGATCGAGAAACTGGTCAAGGGGCTGGAGGCGCATCCGCAGGTCGCCATCCTTTCCGACGAGATCTACGACGTCATGACCTATGATGGCGAGACGCATTGCTCGCTGCTCGACTTTCCCGAAATCCGTGACCGGCTGATCGTGCTCAATGGCTGGTCGAAAACCTGGGCGATGACCGGCTGGCGCATGGGCTGGTCGATCTGGCCGAATGGCGACAAGGGCGCCCATCTCTACGACAAGGTGCGCAAGCTGGCGGTCAACTGCTGGTCCTGCGTCAACGCGCCGAGCCAGTTCGCCGGCATCGCCGCAATCGACGGCCCGCAGGACGATGTCGCCAATATGATGCGCGCCTTCGACCGCCGCCGGAAGATCGTCGTCGAGGGGCTGAATGCCCTGCCCAACATGTCCTGCATCACGCCCAAAGGCGCGTTCTACGCTTTCCCCAACGTCTCGAAGACCGGCTGGAAAGCCAAGAAACTCGCCTCGGCGCTGCTCGACGAGGCCGGCGTGGCGCTGATCGGCGGTCCCGATTTCGGCATTCTCGGCGAAGGCTATATCAGGCTCTCCTACGCCAATTCCGAGGAGAACATCTTGCGGGCGCTGGAACGGATCGGGGCCTTCCTGGCGAAGTAAGCCTGAAAGCGGCCCGCTGTCCTCTTCCGGACAATTTGCGGCTGTGGCATGACGGTGTCATGAGCCGTCCGGAGGCGCGCGGCCAAGACTGGGCGTGCATGTCGAGAACGGCTACGGTCCTCGGATCAGGATCGAAGTGGGGGTGACATCGGATGTTCTATGCAATCCTTGCCTATCATGTGGAAGACGCAATCAAGGCGCTGACGCCGCAGGAAGATACGGCGCTGATGGCTGACTTGCTCAAGATCCATGAAGGGTTCTATGCCGACGGCAGCCTTGGCCCGTCGGCGCGGCTTGGCGCGACACAATCGGCCTGCACCTTGCGCGACGGCATGATCGTCGACGGCCCCTTCGCCGAAACCAAGGAACAGCTTCTCGGCCTCTATGTCGTCGACTGCCCGACGCGGGACGATGCCATCGCTATCGCGCGCGACTTTCGTCGCGTCAATCCGACCGCCGTCTACGAGATCCGTCCTATCGCGCTCTATCTGCCCGGCACAGAGCTACTGGGAGAATGACTACCCACGCCCGACAAACGGCATCTTGGTCGCCATGACGGTCATGAACAGCACGTTGGCGTCGAGCGGCAGGCTGGCCATGTGGACGACGGCGTCGGCGACGCGCTGAACATCCATCACCGCTTCGGCTGATATGGAGCCGTTGGCCTGCGGCACGCCGACCGTCATCGGCTGCGCCATATCGGTCAGCGCATTGCCGATGTCGATCTGGCCGCAGGCGATGTCATAGGGCCGGCCGTCGAGCGCCAGCGTCTTGGTCAGTCCTGTGATGGCATGCTTGGTCGCCGTGTAGGGCACCGAGCCCGGGCGTGGCGCATAGGCCGACACCGAACCGTTGTTGATGATGCGGCCACCCATCGGCTTCTGCTTGCGCATGGCGCCAAAGGCGGCACGGGCACACAGGAACGAACCGGTGAGATTGACGCCGACGATATCGTTCCACACTTCGACCGGTATCTCGTCGATCGGCGTCGATTTGTAGCCCATGCCGGCATTGTTGAAGAGCAGGTCGACACGGCCGAAGGCCGCCGCCACGGTCTCGAACAGATCGTCGACCTCGCCTGCCTTGCTGATATCGCAGGCTACCGCCAAGGCCTTGGCGTCGTTGCGGCCGGCCTCGGCGACCGCAGCGTCCAGCACCGACTTGCGGCGCCCGCAAAATACCGTGTTCCAGCCGTTCTTGAGCAGCGCCGTGGCGACGCTCTTGCCGATGCCCGTGCCGGCCCCGGTGACGATGGCGGTTCTTTGCTCGGTCATGGCTGTTGTCCTCCGGCAGCGCTGCGCTTGCTCGACTGATTTTCAGGGGTTTGGCTCGAAAAAGGAAGGCATCGCAAATGACGGCGGAGATGGCAAGCGTGTCCATCCGATCGGGCCGACAAAAAGGGCGGCCATTGGCGACCGCCCCTGATCTGAACCGGGCTTGGGAGGAGGAAAAGCCGATCCGACTGTGTTGAATGATGCGCTTGCTGGGTTAACGAGAGGTTAACCCGGAAATCGCCTCCTGTGCCGTTTTGGCCTACCAGCGCGGATTGGGTGAAGTCCCTGCCTTGGCCGGCACCTTGGCCGCCGAAACCGTTGCCTCGACATGGTCGACCAGCGCGTCCGGCAGGCCGAGCCGGCCGGCAAGCAGGTCGAGATAGCCACGCTCGGCGCGGGTGTCGGGATCGATGGTCAGGCGCGACGCCGTGTAGAGTTCGAGCTTCTGCGCATCGGTCTTGGCGCCGGCGACCAGCGTGTCGAGGTCGAGCGGGCTTGCCAGCTCCGCCATCAGGAACTTTTCAGCATCGGAGTCTATGCCGGCCAGGCTGAGCTTGCCGGCGATCTTCTGGCGCTCTTCATCGTCGATATGGCCATCGGCTTTTGCCGCCGAGATCATCGCCCGTATCAGGGTCAGCGTGAATTCGTCCTCGCCTTGCGGCGCCTGCGACGGGTGGAAGGCGGTGTCCTTGGGCGGCGGCAGCAATTCCGGTTCGCCGGCCGCCGGTGCTTCGGCGGGTGCGTTGCCGGCCTTGTAGTTCTGGTAGGCCTTGTAGGCGAGGCCGCCGATGGCAGCCAGTCCGCCAAGCTTCACCGCGGCGCCCGTCACGTTACGACCGGCACCAGTTCCAAGCAGCACGGCGGCCAGTGCGCCGGCGGCCAGCGGATTGTCCTTGGCCATCTGCACGGCCTGCCCCGCCTTGTCGCGAACGGTGCCGCTGGTGCCGGGGATTTGCGAGCCGAGCAGATCGTCGAGAAGCTTCTTGGGATCGAACATTCAGTGCCTCCAGGATTTGCCCGGCCGAACGGGCAGGTTTCGAACGTCGAAGACGTAGGTCCCGAAACTTGACATTGCAATGACAGGCGGCCGCTTTGCAGCAGCTTGATGCCCGGATCAGGAGCCGATATGCGGACCCCTGCCCCGCGCCTGCGCAAGCTCGACCTGGCGCTGGCGCTCGGCATAACGCTGGCGGTCCTCGTTCGAACGCGCCTCGAAACAATGCGGGCAGGAAATACCGGCGGCGAATTTGGGCGACGTCAGGTCGCCCGGTGTCAGCGGGTGCCGGCAGGCGCGGCACAGTTCCGCTTCGCCCTCGGCGAGGCCGTGCGACACCGAAACGCGATCGTCGAAGACGAAGCATTCGCCTTGCCAGAGGCTCTGTTCGGCCGGGACCTCTTCGAGGTATTTGAGGATGCCGCCCTTGAGATGGAAGACATCCTCGAAGCCGAGCGATTTGACATAGGCGGTTGCCTTTTCGCAGCGTATGCCGCCGGTGCAGAACATCGCCACCTTGCGGCCTTCGAGCTCCGCCCGGTGCGCTTCCACCCAGGCCGGGAACTCGCGAAAGCTTGCGGTGGCCGGATCGATCGCCCCCTTGAATGTGCCGATCGACACCTCATAGGCGTTGCGCGTGTCGATTATGACAGTGCCGGGCTGCGAAATCAGAGCGTTCCAGTCGGTCGGCGCGACATAGGTGCCGGCACTATTCGAAGGATCGATGTCGTCGACGCCCATGGTGACGATCTCGCGCTTCAGCCGCACCTTCATGCGGTGGAACGGCATGTCCGCGGCTGCGCTGTACTTGACCTCGAGGCCCGCCAGCCCTTCGATGGCTTCGAGATACAGGATCAGTTCGGCAATTGCCGCCTCGCTGCCGGCGACGGTGCCGTTGATGCCTTCATGCGCCAGCAGCAGCGTGCCCTTGATGCCGCGCCCGCAGCAGAAGGCGGCGAGCGGCGCGCGCAGTTCTTCGAAAGCGTCGAGCCGGGCAAACCGGTAGAGCGCTGCGACGCGGAAGGGTGGAAGTGATGTCATTGCCGAAGCCACTAGACGCTCACGAAAGCCTATTCAAGGCAATAGCAGGCATCCTGTTCGGAGGTCACGGGCGCAAATCTGCACCATGGGCGAATTTGTACCATAGCTGAGATCAGGGAGTCAAGAAAAAATTCCTATCCTGAAAAAGCTGTCGGCACAAAACTGCCGACACCGCCGAGCTGGCAGCCGCCTTTGTGAGTTGAGCCTGGCGAGCATGGGCGACGCGTGACATCGCGACACGGCCGGTTTCGTGGACAGGAAAACAGCCTTCTGCTAATCGGTTGAATTGTCCACGCCACGGAGAGACACATGCCCAGCAAGACCGAAAAACTCCTGTCGCTCCTCAACGGCCAGCCGGTCATCCCGGTGCTGAAGATCTCTGATATCGCCAATGCCGTGCCGCTGGCGCGCGCGCTGGCGCGCGGCGGCTTGCCGGCGATCGAGATCACGCTGAGGACCGCCGATGCACTGGAAGCGATCCGGCGGGTCGCTGGTGAAGTCGAGGAAGCCATCGTCGGCGCCGGCACCATCCTCGATGCGGGCCAGTTCGAAGAGGCCGCCAGCGCTGGCTCTCGGTTCATCGTCAGCCCCGGCATCACCC
>NZ_RZTC01000028.1:40966-48162 GCF_004023165.1 Mesorhizobium sp. M7A.F.Ca.MR.176.00.0.0
ATGTTCCGCTGCTGCCCGGCGCCATCACGCCCGGCGAGATCATGGCTGCACGGGAAGCCGGCTTGCGCTTCCTGAAATTCTTCCCGGCCGAGCAGTCGGGCGGCATCGCTTCGCTGAAGGCCTTCGCCTCGCCGCTCGCCGATGTGAAATTCTGCCCGACCGGCGGCATCTCTGCCAAGAACGCGGCCGACTATCTAAGCCTTCCCAACGTGGTCTGCGTCGGCGGCTCCTGGGTGGCGCCCGATGACCTCGTCCAGGCCGGCAAGTGGGACGAGATCGAAGCCCTGGCGCGCGCGGCGAGCAAGCTTGCGAAATAAGGCCTCGGCCACGGCATGAAAAAACCCGGCCGACTCGCGTCGACCGGGTTTGCCAAATCGGCTCCGAAGCTGATCAGCTGCAGACCCGGACCTTTTCAACCACCCTGTGGTGATGCTTCCAGCTTGTGACCACCTTGGTCCGGCAGTGCTTCTTCATGTGCATATGGTCATGAGTCTTGACGACAACGGTCTCGGCCTGCGTAGGGGCGATGGCCGCCGAAGCGGTTGCCAATGCGATGACCGATGCCAATAGGATGTTCTTCATGGATCTCCCCGGGTTTGAACGAACCTATGTTAACCCGGGGAATAGGCCGACCGTTCCGGCTTCACGAGAAGTTCAGCCGCGCGTGACCGTGCAGGCTGGCCGGTTCGCTGAACAGCAAAAAGCCGCGCTGGTTGCCCGGCGCGGCTTTGTCGATTGATTTGCCGTCACTTGGTTTGGAAGCGGGCCACCGACATGAACTTGACGGCGTTGCCGGTGAAGCGATTGGCATCGGCCACCTGGCTGCTCGGCTGGAAGCCGGCCGTGTAGACCTCGCTCGGCGGCGTGTGCACGATGCTGTAGGCGTAGCCCGGCGCCGTCGTCGCGCTTGAAACGGTGGCGACATGCTCGCCGCTGGTCAATGCCCAGCGGGCGGCCTGCGGTGCGGCTGCAACCACCATGGCCTTGGGGCCTGGCTTCAGGTCGCGGGCGGTGGCTCTCGATTCCTTGCGGGTCGTCTTGACGCCGGCGCCGATCGCGGCGGCCGGATCGGAACCGACTGGGCGGGCAACGACAGCATCGCGCGGCGAAGCGGCGTTGGTGCCCGGATCGTTGAACGCCGAACGCGGCTCGGATCCGGACAAGGAAGCAAGCTGGTAATCGGCCGCACCGACCTGGGCATTGGCCTCGTCGAGCACGGCCTTGACCGCATCCGGCCTGGCCATCTCGGGCCGCGCCGTCGGCAGCACCGAGAACGCATCGGTCGCGGTCTTGCTTTGATCAGCCGTCTCGGCCAGCGCCATCAGCACATCCTTGCTGGGCGGCGCAGACAGAGCGGCCGGCAGCGAATTGTCGGGACGCCATGTCGGCAACGGTATGTTGTTGACCGCGACCTGGGCCGGATTAGCCGAAGCAGTTGCATCGGCCAAGCCGAAAGGAACGCTTGCCGGCGCATGCGCGGTCGCCACGGCCTGCTCGGTGGTGGCTGTCGCCTCCGCCATCGCAAAAGGAACATTCTCAGGCTGCTGAGCGCCGACATCGGCTTTCGGCCGCGGTGCGAAATCCGGCAGCGGAACGCTTCGGGCCGGCAATGCGGCGATGATCGTCTCCGGCGTGTCCTCTTCCGGCTCCGGAGCCTGCTGCTCGGCCACCTGCGGAATCTCGGCGCGCCGCGCATTCTCCGGCGCCACGATGGCAATGCCCGGGAGGTTGCTGGTCTTGGCTGCCGCTGCCGGCTTCAGGTTTCTCGCTTTGGGCGGAGGGGCGGCCGAAGCGGTCTGGACATCGGCGCTGTCGTCGGCCTCGTCGTCGCCGCCGCCACCGAAGAAAGCCGACAGGAAGCCACCTGATTTCTTGCCGCTGCCGCCAGCACTGGCCATCTCGATGGCCGGCGAGCCTGAACCCTTGCGCGCCTTATAGGAGGCGAGCGCCTGCTCAAAGCCGGGCAGCGGCCTGCCGTCGCTCGGCACATGCAGCGTCTTGCCGTTGGGGAACAGGCTGACCAGTTCCTGCCGGCTGATACCGGGCCAATGGCGCACATTGCCGACATCCATGTGGACGAACGGCGAACCAGATGACGGATAGTAGCCGACGCCGCCGCCCTGCATCTTGAGACCGATGTTGCGCAGCTTCTTCAGCGGCACGCCGGGGATGTAGAAATCCATCGCCTTGCCGAGCATATGCTGGCTCTTCTCGGCGACGCCCCTGCTGCGGCCGCGCAGCATCGAGTTCGTCGACGGCGAGCGATAGCCGCAGATGACCTGGATGTAGTCCGTGGCGCCGGCTTCCCGATACGCTTCCCAGACCAGATCCAGCAGGCGCGGATCCATCTTGGTCGGCTCGTTGCGACGCCAGTCGCGCAAAATGATGTTGATCTTCCTGAGACCCTCGGGAACGTAGCGGCCGTTGCGCTTGTAGACGATCTCGGCCTTCTCATGGGTGTGGAGATGATAAAGCTTCAGCGACCGTGTTTCGGCGCTGGCTCCGCTCGCGGCCGCGGCAACAAAACCAAAAGCGACAACCAACACTGCCAGCCACTTCGGCCAGACGCTCAAATGATGGTGCCGCCTGTTTGTGTGTCGTTCGATTCTGTTCAAATCAAAAGGCCTTGCAGGCTGCCGTTTGTCCCCGGATTTGTCCAAACGGATGTGGCATTAGCACACCCGAATATCGATCCTAATGGTTAATCATCGCTTATTGAAGCCGAAATGCGGTAACACCGTGGCGATATCCCGTCAAAAATTGTTCACAAGGTTTCTTGGTAAACCGCTGGTTTAGATCAGATTTCCGCCTTCGGCCCGAACACGATCTGTTACCGTTAGCCTTAATGCGTGAACAGAGCTGTCCATGACACAGCCACAATGCCGCCGAACGGCGATACAAGGCCTGCTGTGGCATTGCAAGCTGGCGTCGGCCTTTGTGGCAAGCCGGATTCCGAAGCTCAGCCCGGCATCGCCCTTAGGAGGCGAGCCGGTCTACGCGGCCCGTCTCCGGATCGATGCCGTGTTCCTTGAGCTTGCGATAGAGCGTCGAGCGACCGATGCCGAGTCGGCGGGCGACTTCGCTCATCTGTCCGTTGTAGTGATCGATGGCAAGCTTGATCATCTCGAGTTCGACATCGGCCAGTGCCCGCACATTGCCGCGCTCGTCGAGCGCCCGCAACGTGCCGAAGCGAGGCTGCAGCCTTGCCGGCGGATCGAACGGGATTGCTGGGCCGCCCTCGCCGGGCAAGGCTTCGTCATCGCGCTCCTGCAAAGACTGGGAGGGCGCCGGCGCATCGCCGTCCATATCCAGGTTGACGGTGCCTTCCACTTGCGCCCGTATCTGCGGGAAGTCCTCGGCGGAAAGCACATCGCCTTCGCAAAGCACCGAGGCCCGGAAGACGGCATTTTCGAGCTGCCGGATGTTTCCAGGCCAGTCATAGGCCTGCAGCACGGCGAGCGCTGCCGCCGAAATACCTTGCAGGCGACGGTGCGGGTCGGCCGGCGCCACCTTCTCCATGAAATGGGTGACCAGATAGGGGATGTCGTCGCGGCGGTCGCGCAGCGGCGGCACGAAGATCGGATAGACGTTCAGCCGATAGAACAGATCCTCGCGGAACTTGCCGTCCTTGACCTGCTGCAGGAGGTTGCGGTGCGTCGCCGAAATCAGCCTGATGTCGACCCTGACGGTCGAGCGTCCGCCGACCGGATCGACCTCGCCGTCCTGGACCGCGCGCAACAGCTTGACCTGCACGTCGAGCGGCAGGTCGCCGATCTCGTCGAGAAACAGTGTGCCCGAATGCGCTTCGACGAACTTGCCCGTGTGCTTGTCGGTGGCGCCGGTGAACGAGCCCTTTTCATGGCCGAACAGGATCGATTCGACCAGATTGTCGGGGATAGCGCCGCAATTGACGGTGACGAAGGGTTTCGAGCGGCGGTCGCCACTGCCCTGGATGGCGCGCGCCACCAGTTCCTTGCCGACGCCGGACTCGCCCTCGATCAGGATCGGGATGTTGGATGCCGCCGCTTTCTGGCCAAGACGGATCACCCTCTCCATGGCCGGGCTGTGCGTAATCATGTCCTTGAAGGTCAGGAGGCCGCCGCGCCGGCGCGACGTGCGCTTGACCTCGCCCTCGACGGCCTCGACCTTGAGCGCATTGCCGATCGACGCCTGCAGCCTGTCGGGAGATGCCGGCTTGACGACGAAATCGAAGGCGCCATGACGCATCGCCGAAACCACGGTCTCGATGCCGCCCTGCGCGGTCTGCACGATGGCCGGCACGTTGATGTCGCGCTCGCGCATCGCCTTCAGCACGCCGATACCATCGAGACCGGGCATGACCAGATCGAGGATGACCACCGACACCTCGCGGGCGCCGGGTCCATCGAGGATATCGAGGGCGGCCGCGCCGCCGTCGACGACGATTGCGCTGTAGCCGAACCGCGTCACCGCCGCTTCGAGCAGCCGGCGTTGCACCGGATCGTCATCGACTATGAGTATGGAACCTGTCATGACTGATACGACTATGCCCGCCCGAGGAATCCTGCCCTGTGGACCATCTTGGCACAGGGTTCTAAATAAGGTTTCAAAAAACCCGGTGAATGAATTCCTTAGGATTTGACCGGCTTCTCGTTTCCCCTCGAACCTTGGCCACGGAAGGTGTCGGCAATGCATAAGGATTCTGGGCACATGGGTTCCGCACGGCGGCTGGCGGCGCCGGCGTCCGGTCAGGGCGCGGCCGAGCTGGGCGACCTGCCGGAATGGAACCTTGCCGACCTCTATGCCGGCATGGACGCGCCAGAACTGAAGCGCGACATCGCCAAGGCCGCCACTGACGCGGTCAGCTTCGAAAGCCGCTGGAAGGGCACGCTGGCCGCCGAGGCCGAGCGCGGCAGCGCCGGCAGGCTGGGCGAGGCGCTCGTCGCCTACGAAGCGCTGGAGGAACTGATCGGCCGCATCGTCTCCTATGCGGGTCTGGTTTATGCCGGAAACACCGCCGATCCCCAGCGCGCCAAGCTCTATGGCGACGTCCAGGAGAAGATGACCGACGCCAGCGCGCACCTTCTGTTCTTCGCGCTCGAACTCAACCTGATCGACGATGCGTCGATCGAAGGCGCGCTCGCCGGCGATCCCGCCTTCGGTCACTACCGGCCATGGGTGCTCGATCTGCGCAAGGACAAGCCCTACCAGCTTGAGGACCGCGTCGAGCAACTCTTCCACGAAAAGTCGATCACCGGGCGCGGCGCCTGGAACCGCCTGTTCGACGAGACGATGACCGACCTTCGCTTCGACATCGACGGCGAGGAACTGACGCTGGAGCCGGCGCTGAACCGTTTGCAGGACGCCGACGGCGAGGTGCGCCGCCGGGCGTCCGAGGCGCTGGCCACGACCTTCCGCAAAAATTTGCGCACCTTCACGCTGATCACCAACACGCTGGCCAAGGACAAGGAAATATCCGACCGCTGGCGCGGCTTCGAGGACATCGCCGATTCACGCCATCTCGCCAACCGCGTCGAGCGCAGCGTGGTGGACGCCCTGGCTTCCGCCGTTCGCGATGCCTATCCGCGCCTGTCGCACCGCTATTACGCGATGAAGGCACGCTGGCTCGGCATGGAGGTGATGAACCACTGGGACCGCAACGCGCCGTTGCCGGATACGCCCCAGGCGATCATCGGCTGGGACGAGGCCAGGAACACCGTGCTGTCCGCCTATCAGCGCTTTTCGCCCGACATGGCCGAGATCGCGCGAACCTTCTTCGACCGCAACTGGATCGACGCGCCGGTGCGGCCCGGCAAGTCGCCTGGCGCCTTCGCGCATCCGACCGTGCCGTCGGCGCATCCCTATGTCCTGCTCAACTACATGGGCAAGCCGCGCGATGTGATGACGCTGGCGCACGAGCTTGGCCATGGGGTGCATCAGGTGCTGGCCGGCGGCCAGGGCGCACTGATGGCCTCGACGCCGCTGACGCTGGCCGAGACGGCATCGGTCTTCGGCGAGATGCTGACCTTCCGCTCGCTGCTCGACCAGACCACCGACCGGCGCGAGCGCAAGGCCATGCTCGCCCAGAAGGTCGAGGACATGATCAACACGGTCGTGCGCCAGATTGCCTTCTATGAATTCGAGCGCAAGGTGCATGCCGAACGCAAGAACGGCGAACTGACCTCCGACAGGCTCGGCCAGTTCTGGCTCGAAGTGCAGGCCGAAAGTCTGGGTCCCGCGATCAAGCTGCGCGAAGGCTACGAGGTGTTCTGGACCTACATCCCGCACTTCATCCATTCGCCCTTTTATGTCTATGCCTATGCTTTCGGCGACTGTCTGGTGAACTCGCTCTACGCGGTCTATCAGAACGCCGAACGCGGCTTTCAGGACAAGTATTTCGAAATGCTGCGCGCCGGCGGCACCAAACATCATTCCGAGCTTCTGGCGCCCTTCGGGCTCGACGCCACCGATCCCGCCTTCTGGCAGATCGGACTTGGCGTCGTCAGCGGCCTGATCGACGAGCTGGAAGCGCTCGACGCTTGAAACGCGTCCCTCAGGCATCGCTCTAACAGTTTAGCCGGAATGCATGTTGGGACAGCTCTACTATCACCCTAAATATCTGTTCTTGAAGTACTCTCCACCGAAGTTTTCCGATAGCTTTCCACAAGCTCTATGATAGCCTTCGCTCCAAGCTCAGCCGGAGCGCATGCGGATCGGCGAGGAGAAATCTCAGCCGGCCGTGTCGCTCAGGCGAACGCGACAACGGCCGTTGGCCATGGGCAAGCAAAGCCGATCGCCGCAGCTCGAACCGAAGCCGGCTGTTCTGCTTACCGCGGAACCACCAAGAGTAGTCCTTCGCCGAAGGTCATGACCCACGGCAGACGGATCTGACTGGAGAGAGACAATGGGCACTTTTTTCTACGTGGTCCTGGCGTTCCTGATAGGCGTGTTGGTCGGCTGGTTCCTTTGGGGGCGCCTGCGCGGTGAACTCGACAGCTTGCGCGGCGACCTAGACCGCACACGCAGCGAACGCGACAGGCTGCGCACCGACGGCGACCGCCTGACCGGCGAACTCGATGCATGCGGCAAGACCCGCGCCGACCTCGAGCGCCGGCTGCGTGAAGCGTCGGCCGCACCTGCCGCCGGAAGCAGCGCGGCAAAGCCGGCAAGCCAGGCGCCGGCGGCCCTGATGTCGACCCCCGCGACAGCCAAATCCG
>NZ_RZTC01000028.1:48170-64087 GCF_004023165.1 Mesorhizobium sp. M7A.F.Ca.MR.176.00.0.0
CGGTCCCTGGCAAGGCGGTCCCTGCCAAGCCGGCGGCGAAACCCGCCGCCACCAAAACCTCGGCTCCAGCCAAATCCGCGACGAGCAAACCTGCAACGAGCAAACCTGCAACAGCCAAGTCTGCAACAGCCAAGTCTGCAACAACCAAGTCTGCAACAGCCAAGCCAGCAGCCGGCCCAGCATCCGGAAAGCCCGACAATCTGCGCCGGCTGATCGGTATCGGTCCGGTCAACGAGAAGCTGCTCAAGGCGCAAGGCGTCACCAGCTTCGCGCAGATCGCGTCCTGGACCGCGGCCGATATCAAACGGATCGAGGACGTCATGAATTTCGACGGCCGCATCGCGCGCGAACGCTGGATCGAGCAGGCCAAGCTGATCGCAGCCGGCAACGAGAAGGAATTCGCCAAGCAGTTTCCAACAGCCGGAACCTCCAGCAACAGCTGATCGCCAGGCGAGACCTGAAGATTGCAAGCGGCGGCGCCATATCGGCGCCGCCGTTTTCTCTTGGTTCCTGAGTTGGCCCAAACGTCGGCTTTAAGAGGCAGCGTGCCGTTCCCTCGATTGCGCGCGGGCGGCACCCCATATAGAGCGGTTGATGCTTCATAGACCGCAGCACGAGTCCCATGTCCCTGCCCGCCGCAATTTTTCGCAATGACAAAAGCGCGCGCCAGCTCGTTTTCGACCGGCCGGCCGATGTCATCGTGGCGCACGAAGCAGGGGATTTCGGGCCGGCTCTGGAAGCAGCACAAGCCGCGCATGATGCAGGCAAATGGCTTGCCGGCTATTTCTCGTATGAGGCGGGCTACCTGCTCGAACCCAAGCTCGTTCCCCTGCTGCCGAACGGACGCCGCGCCCCACTCGTGTGCCTTGGGGTTTTCGATGCCCCGGTCGAAGAGGCGGTGCCGCCGCGCGACACCACGGCGACCAACGGCCCGATCTTCGACGCCCGTGCGACGTGGTCGCCCGAGGATTATGAAAAACGCTTCTCGCGGCTGCACCAGCACATCCGGCAAGGTGATTGCTACCAGGGCAATTTGACCTTTCCCGTGCATGCGCAATGGTCAGGCGAGCCGCTGGCCGCCTTCGATGCATTGACGGAACGTCAGCCGGTGAAATATGGCGCGCTGATCGCGCTCGGTGAACCCATCGTGCTGTCGCGCTCGCCCGAACTGTTCTTCGAGATCGACGCCGAGGGCATGATCGAGACGCATCCGATGAAGGGCACGGCGCCGCGCGGCGCGACCAAGGCCGAAGACGAGCGGCAGAAGATCTTCCTGCGCAATGACGAAAAGAACCAGGCCGAAAACCGGATGATCGTCGATCTCCTGCGCAACGATATCTCGCTGATCAGCGAGGTCGGCACGCTGGACGTGCCGGCGCTGTTCCGCATCGAGACTTACCCTACCGTGCACCAGATGGTGAGCGACGTCAGGGCCAGACTGCTGCCGGGTCTCTCTATCCGCCAGATCTTCGCGGCGCTGTTTCCTTGCGGTTCGATCACCGGCGCGCCTAAGATCCGGGCCATGGAGATCCTGCGCGACCTGGAAGGCACGCCCCGCGATGCCTATTGCGGCGCCATAGGCTGGATCGCGCCCGGCGGCCCGATGCGCTTTTCCGTGGCGATCCGCACCATCTCGCTCTTTTCGGGCGGCGAGGCCGTCTACAATGTCGGAGGCGGCGTCGTCTTCGATTCGACGGCGCAGGAGGAGTATCAGGAGTGTCTGCTGAAAGCGCGCTTCGCGACGGGAACACCGCCGACTTTCAGTTGATCGAGACCATGCGCTGGGAACCCGGCCCGGGCTTCCTGCGCTTCGATCGCCATCTTGCGCGCCTCTATGGCTCGGCGGCGGAGCTCGGCTTCCACTGTGATCCAGGCACGGTCGGCGAGGCACTGAGCACCGCGGTCAGCGGTTCCGGCGTTGCCATGCGCACGCGGCTCGTCCTGTCGCACGATGGTGAGGTGACGGCCTCGGCGCAACCTTATGAACCGCTCGCCGCCGACAAGGTCTGGATGCTGCGGCTGGCGCGGACGAAGCTCGATTCGCACGACACGCTGCTGCGCCACAAGACTAGCCGGCGACAGCTCTACACGCGTGCCCGCGCCGAACACCTCATCACCCAGGCCGACGAGGTGCTTATGGCCAACCAGCGCGGCGAGATCTGTGAAGGCACGATCACCAATGTCTTTGCCGATCTCGGCGACGGCGTGCTGGCCACGCCCCGGCTCGACTGCGGCCTGCTGCCTGGTGTATTGCGCGCGCAGCTTCTGGATGAAGGCCGCGCCCGCGAAGCGATCTACAGCTTGGACGATCTGAAATCCGCCAAGTCCCTGTTCGTCGGCAATTCGCTGCGCGGACTGATCCCCGCAAGACTGACCTGAAACAGGACGACTGTGCCCACTCACACACCCCCAGAGCATACGCTCCCCACCCACACGCCCTATGACGGCTCGTCGAAACTGTTCAGTATCGGGCTGAAGCCGCTCGATCCGGCGGACTGGATCGAGATCGACGGCCATCTGCTGCCGTATCTCGCCGAAAAGCACCGGCTCTATGCCGAAATCCCAGAGCGCGTTTTCGTCGAGGAGGACGGCACGCGCGATGCCCAGCAGGAAGTGCTCGACTTGCTCGCTGCGCATCTCCTGGAGAGGTTCCCCGAAACCCATCGGCTCGGCGGATCAGGCATCGAGGTGGTGGGCGCGGCGAGCCGTCTGCCTGCGGCCCTCGCCGAGGCGCCGCTGGCCAGGGCCTCACTGCTCGTCCAGGAAGACCTCATCCTGATGCGCCGTGGCGACAGCGGCTGGCGGCTGGTTGCCGGCTCGCTCTGCTTTCCCTCGTCCTGGTCGCTCCTGGAAAAATTCGGCAAGCCGCTGCAGGACATCCACGCGCCGGTGCCGGGTTTCGGCCCGGGCACGCGTCCGGCGGAACTCATCAACCGGATGTTCGATGGCCTCCAGGGGCAGGCGGTCGAGCGCTACAACTGGTCGATCCAGTCCGACAACGCGCTCTACCATCCGCTCTCCGACCTGCAGCGCATCGACCGCGCCACCAACCGGCCGTCGCGCTTTCCCGATGGCGACATCGACGCCCATGCGTTCATCCGCGTCGAGCGGCAGACCCTGCGCAAACTGCCTGTTTCACGCGATATCCTGTTCACCATCCGCATCCATCTCGACCCGCTCGCCGTGCTGGCCAGGCACCCTGATCGGGCGAAGCTCGCGGCGTCTTTCGCCGCCCAGCTCGAAGCTCTCGATCTCGCCCAGCTCGATTACAAGGGCCTGACCGCAGACCGCGATCGGCTGGTCGACCGGCTCGGGGGGCTGGCGCTGTCCTAAATCGCGGCCAAGCCCAGCAGCAGGATCGCGGACATCGCGGTAAAGACGGTGACGTTGACATCCCACCGCCAACCCGCCGGTCCGAACGGCGGTCGGAATGGCAGGTAGCCGTTCTCGTCGTAGAGCACGCCGCCATAGATCGGTCGTGAGAGCATGGCCACGAAGAACGCTCCATACATGGCCACGCCCAATCCCCCGGCGAGATAGAGCCGCTCGGCTTGGAGTGGGCCTCCAATCCAGATAAGCCCCAGCGCAATCAGCGCGACTCCGGTATAGCTCAGCACCTGCCAAACGACGTGAAACCGGGCGTGCGGAGTCCACAGCGGATTGGTGGCGTGGGTGGCGTTGAGGTCGGCTTTGATCGTCACCACACCGTAACCCACGGTCGCGACGCTCAGCAGAATTCGGGCAAGCAGATGACTGTCGTAAGCGAGTTCCATCGCACTTTCCTCCTTCACTAGGGAAATCGATGACGGCAATTCAGCAGATCGTAATTCGAAGTACTTCACCTAGGAAACAGCAGTATGCCGGTCGATGCCGCACTTTGCCGGCCCCGACGCGGGAGCGTCACGCAGGCGACACGGCTTGAATGGCGCCTTGGGCACAGAAGAGCTGCCCGTCGGCCAGCCGCGCATAGTTGTGGACGATCCCTTTCTCATGATCCTGCAACTGCACGATGAAGTTGCCGCTCTGCTCCGTCCAGCTCATGAGCACGAGGTTCGGGCGTACGCTGGTCATGTCGATCTTGACCACCTCGTCAATTTTGGTGGCTCCGATCGACGCCTGCACATGTAGTTCGTCCGGCGAGAAAAACGTCAGCCGGGGTACGAACGGGCCGAAAACGCAGTCGAAAGTCTTACCGACAAGCGAGGCGGGAAAAACATTGTTTTCTGCCATAACACCCTCCCTGGGCGTGGCCGTTGCGACCAAGCCATTTGACGATCTTCGATGTTTCAGTCGCGAAAATGCCAGATACGCTTACTTGGAGCGCTCCAAGTGATACGATCCGCCCTTTCCACTTTCGAGTCAACAAAATTCTTGGAGCGCTCCAAAAAATGGTCTAACTGAAGGGAAATGGGTGAATCGCAATGCCAACGCTAGCCGACGTGGGCAAGGCTGCCGGTGTCTCCCGGGGCACTGTTTCCAACGTCTTCAACCGGCCGGAACTGGTCAGGCCTGAGTTGCGCCAACGTGTCGAAGCGGCTGCGCGAGCGCTTGGATTTGGCGGCCCCGATCCAAAGGGTCGATTGCTGCGGGATGGCAAGTTCAATGCCATCGGGTTCATGCCACCTGGCGCCTACGCCATCGCCGAGGTGATGAGAAGTCCCTATGGCCGCGAGCTGGTGCTGGGCGTTTCGCTCGCCTGCGACGAGGCCGGAACGACGCTCAGCCTTGTAAACGGCACCGATAATACCCGCTTCGCCAGCATCCGCGAGGCCCTCGTTGACGGCTTCATCCTTGGTCACAGCGGGGACATCGGTCTCATAACATCGGCACAACGGCGGCGCCTGCCCTTCGTCATTCTCGAAAGCGACGCAGGTCCCGACATCAATTCGATAAAGATCGACGGCAGGAGGGGCGCGGTCGCTGCCGTCCGGCATCTGACTGGGCTGGGACACCGACATTTTGCCATCCTGTCTATACGGAGAACTCCAGGCCCTCCGATCGTGCACATGCCCGGACAGGCAAAGCGCCCGCTTCTAGCCGGCTTCTCGCTCGACAACGAGAGGCTCGACGGCTTCAAACAGGGCTTGGCGGAGGCGAACCTATCGATCGACGATGTCCCGATTATCGAGACGACGCCCGGCGATCCATCTGCTGGAGCGGTGGTGTTCGACAATGTGCCTGAAGCAACCGCGATCCTGACCATGTCGGATTGGCAGGCGATCACAATACTCGACGAGGCGGTTTGTCGCGGCATAGAGGTGCCGGGCCACGTGTCGGTCATTGGCTTCGATGGCACTGCTGAATCCGCGCGCACCACACCTCCGCTGACGACTGTCGCGCAAGACGTGATCGGAAAAGGCAGGCTCGCCGCCCGCATGGTTCTTGACAACCAACCGCCCCGCCAAGTCGTTCTGCCCGTGGAGTTGGTGGTTCGGGCGTCCACAGCTGCGCCGAGGGCAAAAATCCGTTGAACGGACGGGGCACGTCGCTTGCGCTTGGCAAATGAGCTAACTTTGGTTCGGGTAGAGCCATTCATCCACGGTTTCAGCCTTAACCACGTAGCCAACGCAGCTAGCCGCTGGTTGGCGCTTTTCGCTGGTTTGTGACAATGATCTGTGATGTAGCGCATGGCCGCCGGGCAAAAATCCCCGGCTTGCGCATGTTTTCCCAGTTTCCTGGGTTTTGAAGGAGTGCTCGATAAAATGGCGAATGAAAACTGGCCCGTTTACGGTGAGATCAGCGGCCCTGTCGTGATGATCGGCTTCGGCTCGATCGGCCGGGGAACGCTGCCACTGATCGAACGCCATTTCCAGTTCGACAAGTCGCGCATGACGGTCATCGACCCGCGCGACACCGACCGCAAGCTGCTCGACGAGCGCGGCATCGCCTTCGTCCAGGAAGCGGTGACCGAGAAGAACTACAAGAAGCTCTTGACCCCGCTTCTGACCAATGGCGGCGGCCAGGGCTTTTGCATCAACCTGTCGGTCGATACCGGCTCGGTGGATCTGATGCGGCTCTGCCGCAAGCTCGGTGTGCTCTACATCGACACCGTCGTCGAGCCGTGGCTCGGCTTCTATTTCGACGCCAAGGCGGACAACGCCAGCCGCACCAATTACGCGTTGCGCGAGTCGCTGCTCAAGGAAAAGCACGACAAGCCCGGCGGCGCCACGGCGGTCTCCACCTGCGGCGCCAATCCAGGCATGGTCTCGTGGTTCGTCAAGCAGGCGTTGGTCAATCTCGCCACCGATCTTGGCCTGGAGTTCTCGGAGCCCGCGCAGGACGACCGCGAGGGCTGGGCCAAGCTGATGAAGAAGGCCGGCGTCAAGGGCATCCACATCGCCGAACGCGACACCCAGCGCGCCAAGAAGCCGAAACCGATGGATGTGTTCTGGAACACCTGGTCGGTCGAAGGCTTCATCTCCGAGGGCCTGCAGCCCGCGGAACTTGGCTGGGGCACACACGAGACATGGATGCCGAAGAACGCCAAGAAGCACAAGCACGGCTCGAAGGCAGCCATCTATCTGGAGCAGCCGGGCGCCAACACGCGCGTGCGCTCGTGGTGTCCGACTCCCGGCGCGCAATACGGCCTGCTGGTGACGCATAATGAGGCGATCTCGATCGCCGATTTCTTCACCGTGCGTTCGAAGAAGGGCAAGGTCCAGTACCGCCCGACCTGCCACTATGCCTATCATCCCTGCAACGACGCGATGCTGTCGCTCGACGAGATGTTCGGCGCCGCCGGCAAGCCTCAGCCGGTGCATCATGTGCTCGACGAGAACGAGTTGATCGACGGCGTCGACGAACTCGGCGTGCTGCTCTACGGCCACGACAAGAATGCCTACTGGTACGGCTCGCAACTGTCGCTCGCCGAGGCGCGCAAGCTGGCGCCCTACCAGAACGCCACCGGCATGCAGGTCACCTCGGCGGTGCTCTCGGGCATGGTCTGGGCGCTGGAAAACCCCGAGGCCGGCATCGTCGAAGCCGACGAGATGGACTACAGGCGGTGCCTGGAAGTGCAGTCCCAGTATCTCGGACCGGTCAAAGGCTACTACACCGACTGGACGCCGCTCGATAACCGCCCCGGCCTGTTCCCGGAAGACCTCGACCGGAACGACCCGTGGCAGTTCCGCAACATCCTTGTGCGATAGCAGCACCGCCTACCTGCCTCACCGCCTTGCAATCGCCCGGAAATCGGGCGATTGAAGGGATGCGGACCACAACGACACGCATTCATCTGGACGCATGTCGCTCTGGAAACTTGGATGCACGCCTCGTGCTTGTCGAAAATCGATTCCGATTTTCGGGCCGATGCGAGAGGAGAGGATTTTCACATGATCATTGCGCGCAAAATTCTTTCGATGAGCGTGGCGGGCGCCATTGCGACGATGCTCGCCGCCTGTGCGACCAGCGGCCCTGATGAACCGCCGATGGCAGCGGCGCCGAAAGGCGTCGAGGGCTCCTGGATCGACGCCAAGGGCACCGGCCTGTCGACCTTCGCCGGCGGTACCTTCACGACGGTCGCCACCGACACCGGCCAGAAGCTTGCCGACGGCAGCTACACGATGACCGGCGCCACATCGGTGCAGATCAACGGCACCTCGCTGATCCGCCAGACCGCGGTCAGCTTCAACTGCCTGATGGTATCGACAAGCCAGCTCAACTGCACGAGTTCCAGCGGTCAGAATTTCGTGCTGACAAGGCGCGTCTGAGCCCGCGACCATTCGTTTCCAAGGACGGCGGCCGGTTGGCCGCCGTCCTTTTTTATGCCGGCAAAGGGGTCCCGGATTCCGCTTGCGTCATCGGGAACGCGATGGGAACATGGCCGAAGCGCCGGCTGTTATGTTCCAGTCAAGCAAGAGCGCTAATGGCCTCTGATCGGCTTTCCGGGAGACGAAGATGAAGAAGCTTGCCGCCATTGCAGCCCTGTCAGCCTCAGCACTCGGTCTGTCGGCCGGCGCGTCCTTTGCCGACTACACGCTGAACATCCTGCATATCAACGACTGGCACAGCCGCATCGAAGGCAACAACAAATATGAATCGACCTGCTCGGCGGACGAGGAAACCAAGGGCGAGTGCATCGGTGGCGCGGGCCGGCTGATCACCGCGATCGCCCAGGAGCGCAAGAAGCTGCAAGGCCAGAACGTGCTGCTGCTCAGCGCAGGCGACAATTTCCAGGGCTCACTGTTCTACTCCACTTACAAGGGCAAGGTCGAAGGCGAATTCCTCAACGACATGAAGTTCGATGCCATGGCGCTCGGCAACCATGAATTCGACGACGGCGAAGTGGCCTTGGCGCCGTTCCTCGACATGATCAAGTTCCCGGTGCTCGGCGCCAATGTGAAGGCCAACGCGCAATCCAAGCTCGGCGACCGAGTCAAGCCATCTGTTGTCGTCGAGGTCGGCGGCCAGAAGATCGGCATCATCGGCGCGATCACCAACGACACGCCGGACCTCGCTTCCCCCGGACCCAACGTCGCAATAGAGGACGACGTCAAGTCGATCACCGCCGAAGTCGAGAAGCTCAAGGGCGAAGGCGTCAACAAGATCATCGCCGTGACCCATATCGGCTACAGGCGCGAGCGTGACGTCATTGCCAAGATCCCGGGCGTCGATGTCGTCGTCGGCGGCCACAGCCATTCGCTGCTGTCGAACACCGATCCGAAGGCGGAGGGCCCCTACCCGACGATGGTCGACAATCCGGACGGCTACAAGGTGCCGGTGGTGCAGGCGGCGTCCTATTCGAAATATCTCGGCGAGTTCAAGGTGGTTTTCGACGACAATGGAGTCGTCAAATCGGCCAGCGGCAACCCGATCTATCTCGACAAGTCGATCACCCCCGACCCGGCCGTGCTCGCCCGTATCAAGGAGCTTGGCGCGCCGATCGAGGCGTTGAAGAACAAGGAAGTGGCGGAAACCACCGACGTCATCGACGGCAGTCGCGAGAGCTGCCGCACCCGCGAATGCGCGATGGGCAATCTCGTCTCCGACGCCATCCTCGACCGCGTCAAGGGACAGGGCGTCGAGATCGTCATCTCCAATGGCGGCGGCCTGCGCGCCTCGATCGACAAGGGCACCGTGACCATGGGCGAGGTGCTGACCGTGCTGCCGTTCCAGAACACGCTGGCGACCTTCCAGATTTCGGGCAAGGATCTGGTGGCCGGCCTCGAGGGCGGCCTCAGCCAGGTCGAGGACGGCGCCGGGCGCTTCCCCCAGGTCGCCGGCCTGAAATATTCCTTCGACAAATCCGTTGCGCCCAATGCCGGCCGGGTCAAATCGGTGGAGGTCATGGAGGGCGGCGCCTGGACGCCGATCAAGCCGGACAAGGACTATCTGGTCGCCACCAACAACTATGTCCGCCAGGGCGGCGACGGCTACAAGATCTTCGCCGACAAGGCCAAGAATGCCTACGATTACGGCCCCGGCCTCGAACAGGTGGTCGCCGACTATCTCGGCGCCCATCGTCCCTACACGCCGAAGCTCGACGGCCGCATCACCGAAATAGCCGCGACCGTCGCCGCGGCGCCTGCGGCCCCGGCAGCCGATCCGGCCAAGCCAGCCGAAGCAGCGCCGGCCACGCCGGCGCCCGCACCGGCTGAAGCCGCCAAGCCTGCCGATGCGGCACCGGCAATGCCCGAATTGCCGGCCAACTCGGGCGACATCGCCAACACGCCCCCGGCCATATCGACAGAGGGAGCGCCACCCCCGCCGGCGCCACCGGCAGAGGCGGCAAAACCGGCTGAAGCAGCCCCCGCCCCGGCGGCGGGAGCCGGTGCCGCCGAGCCGGCAAAGCCAGCGGAGGCCGCACCGGCCGAAGCCAGCCATGTCATCGTTGCCGGCGACACTTATTGGGATCTGGCCAAGAAGGCCTATGGCGACGGTGCCAAATGGAAGGTCATTTCGGGCGCCAACAAGGGTTATGAGCCGCGCCGGCTTCCTGTTGGCGCAACGCTGACCATCCCGCCGCAATAGCCCCGCTATATGCCTGAATGACACCGCCCGTCCGAAAACCGGACGGGCGTCCTGTTTTCGGGCTAATGCATGTCGCCCCAAAGTGACCTCGGTTTTCGGAGAACGAGGTGCATAAAAACAAAGGCTTAAAGCGGGTCGTCTGAATCCATTCAGACAATCCGCTTTAAGGTGCGGCCAGACGCTGCATTGAATGCGCGCGCAAGATGGTTAGGTTCGCGTCTTCCGGAGAACCCTTATGACGCTTCCCACCCCTGCCGAACCCAAGGCCGCAAAGGCGCCCGGCCCGTTGCCCGCTGGGCATCCGCCGGTCAAGGCGGGCAAGATCGGCGTCATGCTGGTCAATCTGGGTACGCCCGACGGCACCGATTTCAAGCCGATGTGGCGGTATCTCCGTGAATTCCTGTCCGACCCGCGCGTCATTGAGCTCAACAGGGCGATCTGGTATCCGATCCTCTATGGCCTTGTGCTCACCACGCGGCCCAAGAAGTCGGGCGCCAACTACGCACGGATCTGGAACCGGGAAAAGAACGAGTCGCCGCTGCGCACCTATACCCGCGCCCAGGCCGAAAAGCTGGCCGAAGCGCTGAGCGACCTGCCTGATGTCGTCGTCGACTGGGCAATGCGCTATGGCAACCCTTCAACCGCCAGCATTGCCCAGCGTCTGGTCGACCAGGGCTGCGACCGCATTCTTTCCTTCCCGCTCTATCCGCAATATTCGGCGACGACCACGGCAACCGCCAACGACCAGCTGTTTCGCGCGCTGATGAAGATGCGCCGCGCACCGGCCGTCCGCAGCGTGCCGCCCTACTATGACGAGCCGGTCTACATCGAGGCGCTAGCGCGCTCGATCGAACGGCATCTGGCGACGCTGGACTTCGAGCCGGAGGTGGTCATCACCTCCTATCACGGCATTCCAAAACCGTATTTCGAGAAGGGCGACCCCTATCATTGCCATTGCCAGAAGACGACGCGGCTGTTGCGCGAACGGCTCGGCTGGGATGACAAGAAACTGATCATCACCTTCCAGTCACGCTTCGGCGCGCAGGAATGGCTGCAGCCCTACACCGACAAGACGGTGGAAAAACTCGCGCAGGACGGCGTCAAGTCGATCGCTATCGTCAATCCCGGCTTTTCCGTCGACTGCATCGAGACGCTGGACGAGATCGGCCGCGAGGCGGCTGAAACCTTCCACCATGCCGGCGGCAAGAATTTCGCCCATATCCCTTGCCTCAACGATAGCGCGGAAGGGATGGCGGTGATCGAGGCGATGGTGCGGCGCGAACTGTCCGGCTGGGTCTGAACCGGAACAACACAAGCTCCGGGGCGTTAAGCCGCGCCTCCGGAGAATGCGATGCCCCGCAAACTCGACCTCCGAACTGGCCAGCCCGTCTGGTCGGCCTATCGCGCGCCTGCGGTGCCGACGGACGGCCTGGACGTCAACACGGATGTGCTGGTCGTCGGTATGGGCATCAGCGGCGCCATGATGGCCGAGGCGCTGACGGCCGATGGCCATCGGGTGATCTGCATCGACCGGCGCGGCCCGCTGAAGGGCTCGACGGCCGCAACCACCGCACTGGTGGCATTCGAAATAGACCAGCCTCTCTCCACGCTCTCGAAGATGGTCGGCAGAGCTTCGGCCCAGCAGGCCTGGCGACGCTCGCGGCTCGCCGTTTCCAATCTCGCCGGACGCATTGCCGAACTCGGCATCAACTGTGGCCTGAGCCGCATGCCGTCACTCTATCTGGCCGGCACGATGCTTGGTCCGCCGGAACTGCGCGACGAGGCCGAGGCACGTCGTCTAGCCGGCATCGGCGCCATCTGCTTAACCCGACAACAGCTAGCCGAGAAATTCGGCATCGACCGCGAAGGCGCCATTCTCGGCCACGGCAATATCGCCCTCGACCCACGCAAGCTGACGGCTGGGCTGCTGCTGAAATCCGTGGAGCGCAAGGCACGCTTCTATGTCCCCGTCGAAGCCACAATGATCGAGGACGGCGCCGAAGCTGTTGTCGTCGCGACCAGGGATGGCCCGACCATAACCGCACGACATGTTGTTCTGGCCACCGGCTACGAACTTGTCGACATCGTGCCGGCCACCGCCCACCGGATCATCTCGACATGGGCGATTGCGACACGCCCGCAACCGCGAAAGCTCTGGCCGGACGCAGCGTTCATCTGGGAAGCGTCGGAGCCGTATCTGTATATGCGCACGACGGTCGACGGCCGGGTCATTTGCGGCGGCGAGGACGAGGATTTTATCGACGAAGCGCGGCGCGACGCGCTGATCGCCGACAAGAGCACACGCATCGCCGAGAAACTCGGCCTGATATTTCCGCATCTCGACACTAGGCCCGATTTTGCCTGGACCGGCTCGTTCGGCACCACGACCACCGGCCTGCCCTATATCGGCGCCATTCCCCGCCACCCGCGCATCCATGCGGTGCTGGGCTACGGCGGCAACGGCATCACCTTCTCGCAGGTCGCTTCCGAGATTGTCCCGGCTTCGATCAACGGGCTGGACGACACGGATGCAAGGCTGTTTGCCTTCAACCGCTGAGTGCAACCCTATAAACAATCCATCATCACCTGATTGTAACGCATCTGAAATACACTTAAGTCTTTGGTGAAGTCGGCGGCGCGAGAATGGCTTGTGCGGCCTTCGTCTGAGGGAGAGCCAAATGGATTTCAGTGGTTTCGATATTGCGGTTGGTGCACTTGCACTTCTGGTATTGGTGCTGCTGATCAAAGGCATCAGGACAATCCCGCAAGGTTACAATTATACGGTGGAGCGCTTTGGCCGTTACACCAAGACACTGAGCCCAGGCCTCAATTTCATTTTCCCGTTCATCGACCGTATCGGCGCCAAGATGAACATGATGGAGCAGGTGCTTGACGTTCCGAGCCAGGAAATCATCACCCGCGACAACGCCATTGTCGGTGTCGACGGCATCGCCTTTTTCCAGATCCTCAACGCGGCGCAGGCCGCCTACCAGGTTTCCGGCCTGCAGAACGCCATCCTCAATCTGACGATGACCAACATCCGTACCGTCATGGGTTCGATGGATCTCGATGAACTCCTGTCGAACCGCGACGCCATCAACGAGCGCCTGCTGCGTGTCGTCGATGAGGCAGCCCACCCGTGGGGCATCAAGATCACCCGCGTCGAAATCAAGGACATCAACCCGCCGGCCAACCTTATCGAATCGATGGGCCGGCAGATGACCGCGGAACGCAACAAGCGTGCCCAGATCCTTGCCGCCGAAGGCCTCAAGCAGTCGCAGATCCTCGAGGCCGAGGGCCGCAAGGAAGCCGCCTTCCGCGATGCCGAGGCGCGCGAACGTTCGGCCGAGGCGGAAGCCCGCGCCACCCAGGTGGTGTCGGAAGCGATCTCCAAAGGCGATGTGCAGGCGCTGAACTACTTCGTGGCGCTGAAATACACTGAAGCGCTTGGCAGGATCGGCACGGCCACCAACAGCAAGATCGTGCTGATGCCCTTCGAGGCGTCGTCGCTGATCGGCTCGCTCGGCGGCATCGGCGAGATCGCCAAGGAAGTCTTCCGCAGCGAAGGCACGACCGGCTCGCAGAGGCAGGCCGCGCGCCCGCCGGTCGTTCGCCCAACCGACAACTGAGGTCGAAACCAATGATCGACCGCATCGTTTCCGAACTCGGCCCGTGGAACTGGATGGTTCTCGGCTTCGTCCTGCTGGTGATGGAAATCATCGCGCCGGGTATCTTCATGCTGTGGATCGGCATCGCCGCGCTGATCATCGGCGCTGTGTCGCTGCTGATCTGGGACGCCGGCTTCTGGACCTGGCAGGTCCAGGTCCTCGCCTTCCTGGCGCTGTCGCTGGTCTCGGCCTATGTCGGCAAGAAACTGGTCGGCAGCCGCAACGACCCGACCGACCAGCCGCTGCTCAACCGGCGCGGCGCGCAAATGGTCGGCAGGATGGCGACACTTGCCGAGCCGATCCGTGACGGGCGCGGGCGCATCAAGCTGGGCGATACGCTGTGGCGTGTCTCCGGCCCGGATTTGCCGGCCGGCACGCAAGTGCGCGTGACGGGCGCGGCCGACACGGATCTGGAACTGACCGTCGAGGCGGTCTGAATTCTTGAAACCCACCGCTTGGACAAGGTGTGTTGAGATTCAGGTCAGGCCGAGTCGAAAACGGTGGGTTCCGAGAACCGGAGCGGAGCGTACTTTGGGTACGTGAGCACCGGAAGCGCAGGAAACCGTCGTTTGCAGGCCGGCATCACCTTAAGATCAGCACACCTTAGGCGGCGCCGATACGCAGCAGGTCGTGCAGGTGGATGAGGCCGACTGGTTTCCGGCCCTCCACCACCATCAGGCTGGTGATGGCTGAATTGTTGATCGTCTGCAGCGCCGTTGCGACCAGCGTGTCCGGCGTCGCGGTCTTCGGGCCTTTTGTCATCACCTGATCCACCGTCATCGCCAGCAGGTTGCTGCCGATGTGCCGGCGGATGTCGCCATCGGTGATGATGCCGACCAGCGCACCGTCTGCGTCGGTGATCGCGACGCAGCCAAATCCCTTGCGTGACAGTTCCAGGATCGCGTCATGCATGCCGGTGCCCGCAACCACCAGCGGCAGCCTGTCGCCGACATGCATGATCTCGCGGATCTGCGTCAGGTTGGCGCCGAGCTGGCCGCCCGGGTGAAAGGTGCGGAAATGATCCGGCGTGAAGCCGCGTGCTTCGAGCAGCGCGATCGCCAGCGCGTCGCCCATCACCAGTTGCAGCAGCGTCGATGTCGTCGGCGCCAAGCCGTGCGGGCAGGCTTCAGGCGCGCGCGGCAGCAACAGCACCACGTCCGCCGCCCGCGCCAGCGCCGATGTCTCTCCGGCGGTGATGGCGATCAGCGGGATGGAGAAGCGCCTGGAATAGGCGACGATGCCCATCAGTTCCTTGCTTTCGCCCGACCACGACATGGCGATGATGGCGTCGTCCCTGGCGATCATCCCGAGATCGCCGTGGTTGGCTTCTGCGGGATGGACAAAGAAAGCCGGCGTGCCGGTCGAGGCCAGCGTCGCCGCGATCTTCGAACCGATATGGCCGCTTTTGCCGACACCGGTGACGATGAGCCGGCCTTCAATCCCGGAGATCATCTCGACCGCCTGCGCGAAAGGCGCGGCCAATCCGTTCTCCAAGGCCTCGGCAAGGGCTGCAACCCCAGCCTGTTCGGTTGCCACCGTCCTCAGCGCCGAAGCGATCGAGGCTTGCCTGTCCGAAGGCTTCTTATCCAGGGATCCCGCATGCATGGCTGATGCGATTAGCGCTTTGCCGGCGCGCTGTCCAACAGAAATGGCCCAAGGCATGTTGCCCGAACGTGCGCGGTGGTTTTGACGACGGCAGGCGCGAAAATCAAAAGCTTAACGCAGGCGGTATGAATCCCTTTGGAAATCAGCGCTTCAGCTGGTTGACGGGCCGCCGCCTCAACCCTCCGTTAACCATCCCCATTTACGGTTCGGTAAGTATGGCGCGCGTGCGCCGCGCAAGCAGTGGTGGCGATGTCCGGGGCCCAGCCAGAAAATTCGACAGGAAGAAAGGGCAAGGCTGTCTGCGCCTTGCTGCTGGCAACCAGCATGTTTGCCTTGCTGCGCCCGACTGCGCTCCATGCCCAGGAAACCGAACTGCGCGGCGAGGTTTCGGAATCGGCGATCCTGTCCGACCAGCAGCGCAAGGCGAGACAGCTGGCCCTGGCAGCGCAGGGTCAACAGCCGGCCAATGCCGCGCAGGACAATGCGCCGGCCCGCACCTATCTGCCGGCCAGCGCCGGTGCCGTGCCAGACGACGCCGACACTGGCGACGCCACCGCGACCGGCAGCCTTTTCGACCCGCCGGCAGCCACTGACGACACGTCCGCCGACATCGCGGCGCCGCCCAAGCCTCGCCGCCGCTCATCGACCGCCGGGCAGAATGCGGCTGACCAGGCC
>NZ_RZTC01000281.1:0-1441 GCF_004023165.1 Mesorhizobium sp. M7A.F.Ca.MR.176.00.0.0
TGGCTGTTTCCTTGCCGGTGTTGCGTTGTTGAGGCTGAAAGTGCGCCCCGAAACGGGAAAGCCAAACAGCCCAAAACGGGAAAAACGGGAACAGACTGCTTGGACAGTTTGTCCCACCAGTCGTTCAGTAGCCCTCTCGTTTTCGGAGCAATGAGACAGAGATGAACCAGCGTGCGCCGCGCTTGACGCCCATGCCTTCATGCTCGCACCAGTGCCGCAGCGTGTCGGGCTTCTTGCGAAACCGATTGGCAGCGGTGGCGACGTCGATCAGATCGCCGGGCGGAAACTTCGCATCATGGTCTATCGCGCTTTGCTCGGCCTGCATGGCGCGCGCCAGCTCCATGGTGGCCGTGACCTGCTCGGCCAGGCCTTCGAGTCGTTCGATGAGGCTTTCGAGGGGGACGCTCATAGGGCAAACCCGTCGACATGCTCTGTTGCGCTTGTTGCGGATGTTGCGCTGTCTTGGGGAGGCAGAGAGAGATACCGCTTCCATGCATCTATGAAGTCTGACCTGTGGTAGCCGCGTGGCGTAGCAGTGCCGATCCTGACCACCTTCGGCTTAATACCGTAGGGGCGTAGTTTTTGGGCTAGATGCCGATCATCTATCGGTTTGCCTCTGATATCTGCCCAGGGAGATTCATCGAGATTACAGAGCCGAAGCAAGATGGACTCCGTGGCCAACACTTCGTTGTCACTGAAGACTACCTTGATGTCAGAGAGCAGCCGAACGCCTAGGCTGGGTGTACTCTCCTTAGAGAGCGCAACAAGCGCAACAGCCGCAACACGCGCCCTTTCTGGCCAGTCTCCGCCGGCTGCATCGGCGACAGCCAGCAGCGGCTCCCAGACATCTGCATCGCGATCCTTGATACCGGCCGGCATCTCAGGCCAGGCGCTGCCGATGTCGGCGGCAATGAACTCTGCCCAGCCAGCGAGGCGCTTATGCACTACTTCACCTGCTGGCCTGTGGACGCGGCGGCGGTACGGCTCGACATTCTCCTCCGGTGAGCGGCGGCGCATCCGAATGATGACGGAACGGGTGAGGATCGTATCAGGCAGATCGCCGAGCCCCGCCAGAGCGACGGCGCAGTAAGCCGGAATCTCTTCCGTCTCGATGATCTTGCCGCGAACGACACACCGGCCGGCGGATGCACCGCGACGGTGGCCGGCATTAAGGAGGCCACGGAGTTCTTCGTTGTCCTTGGCCTTTGGGCCGAAGATGGTGTCGATCTCATCGAACAGGATCGTCGGCGCGCCGGCCTCGTCCGCGACCTTGCGGAAGAGATATGCCGGCGTGACGTTCACCGCTTCGACCGGCCTGGGGACGAGCAACTCTGAGATTTCCAAAGCGCGGGTCTTACCGGATCCGGGTTCCGGGGAAAGAAACGCAATCCTGGGCGTCGATTCCCAGGCCTGCATCATGTGGGTGTGGGCAATCCAGAGG
>NZ_RZTC01000282.1:0-1431 GCF_004023165.1 Mesorhizobium sp. M7A.F.Ca.MR.176.00.0.0
TTGTCCGTACGGCTCTCCAGGACGCGGCCTCAGTCGCCGGCCTGCTGGTCACCACCGAAGCCATGATCGCGGAGGCTCCGAAGAAGGACTCGGCTGGCGGCGGCATGCCAGGCGGCATGGGCGGCGGCGGTATGGGCGGCATGGGCGGCATGGATTTCTAAGGTCCACGCATTTCGACAATTTGGAAAGGGCGGCAAGCAATGCCGCCCCTTCTTCGTGCCCATTCCGCCAGTTGTCAGTGACTCGCAAGCCGGGTATATGCCCGCCAAGGTTGGTGCTTATGCTTGAACGGATTCTGCCTTTTTTCGTGGGGCTGGCTTTACTGTTGGGTAGCGGCTGCGCGCGCAGCGATGATGGTACGGTGATTATTCCGAGACCGCTTGATGCTAGGCGATTCTTTGACAAAGAGCCGCCCCACCTGCAGCAGCCACACATCGAAAACAGCGTGTTTCCGGTTGCGCCACAGGAGCCGGAAAGGCTCGAACCGCGCCGTACGGCAAGTCACAAGACATCAAACAGACGCGCATCGCGGATCGCAAGTCCTCCGCTTTCCTCTTATGAGCCGCACAAGCCGCTTGTCTGCAAGAACGTCAGCGAGCCCGGCAAGCGATACCGTGTGGTTTGCGAATAGGGCAATTGGTTTGGCCAGCGGTCTGCCCCTCAGGAGCCTCCCGGCGCCTTTCCGGATCAGGTTGTGCCCGGCCCGCTCGCGGTCGTCCATCAGGGCGATGTTGTGGATCGTGCGAAACAGCATCAGCCGTACAAAGCGCAGAACCACCAGTGGACCGTCTGCCACGCGGCATCAAATTGCCCCCCGGTGAATGAGGACGCAGACACGTCACGGACTATTGAGAAATCGGTCCATGATCTCGCCGAAAGCTGCCGCCGCCGCGGGTCTCCCGGCTGCATCCTCGGGTGATGCTCGAGTGAGGCCCGGCAACATGAGGACGATCGCTCATTCGGCTCGGCGTTTCGTGCCCATCCACCTTCTCCCACAGGGGAGGCTGGGATGCAGCGCCTTCAAAGTGAGGAACAAATCACCTTCGCCGCGAACCTTTCACATTGTCTCGCCACCACCACCGTCGATGAAGTTTCGGACTCGCGCGGGCCGAATCGGGGATCGGCATCGCAGACCATGCGATCGATCTCGTCCCGACGGTTGCCAAAATTGAAAACGAGGCATAATTGCCCAGACATCCAGCTGCTTCGGAGGCTTGCTATGACTTTTGCTCAATCGGTCGTGCGTTCTTTCGTCGGCTGAAGCCATTCATCCTGCTTTTCCTGTTGACTCAGTTCCTGGTCAGGCTGGCGCTGTCGCTGGTTTCGGCCAAAGACCTGTCTTTCCATCCGGCCGACTGGCTGGCTCCTTTCTTCACTGGCATCTGGTTCGATATCGTCACGCTGCTTCCAATCCTCGTGGTCTTTCTCCTC
>NZ_RZTC01000283.1:0-1383 GCF_004023165.1 Mesorhizobium sp. M7A.F.Ca.MR.176.00.0.0
GAGCTGTGGAACCGCTACCGGCGTGGCGAGCGTGACGTGTTCACAAGGCGGCTCTACACGCTGAAGGGACAGCAGACGTTCGACGAGATTCGTCGCAAGTATCAGGCCGAGGCCGAGTTCCGCGCCGCCGTCGACCGCTACTGCGACGATTTCGAGAAGCTGCTCAAGGATGTCTCGCGCAACGACCGCGACAACATCATGGCGCAGACCTACCTGACGTCGGACACCGGCAAGGTCTACACCATGCTGGCCCATGCGAGCGGCCGCCTGCACTGAGCGGGCGACGAGGATCACAATCGGTCGGCGCCGCCCCTCATTGCCCTGCCGGCACCTTCTCCCCATAGTGACGGGGAGAAGGAGATGGCCGCACTCCCGGCGCCCATTCAGCAACGTTGGCGATTGGCGAAATCTTCGGCGACAACGTCTTTCTCCCCGTCACTATACGGGGAGAAATGCCCGGCAGGGCAATGAGGGGCGGCGCAAACCAAAGATCTTTAGTCGATGCGCTGTGCGACGTGGTTTCAACGCGACGCACGATCGCTTTGAAAGCTCGGCCGGCTCAGATCACCGAATCCGTCCAGTGCACGATCTGCCCGGCGGCGTCGCCGAACGCCTTGTCGAGCGCGCTGACATAGGCAGGATTGCCGCTGCCCGAGACGGGTGCGGCTGCGGTGAAGCTCTTGGAGGCACGGACCTCGCCGTTGCGATCGTTCAGGATCCGCACGAACAGATCGACCTCGGCATGTTCGCCGCCGTCGACACGCACCTCGAAGGACCGGATTTCGACGATCACCTGATAGTCGATCGCCAGGCCCTCGCCCGGCTTGCCGACGCCGGCAAAGCTGCCTGAACGCTGGAAGGTCTCGGCCAGCCGCGCCTGCACGATCAGCGGCAGCCGGTCGGCCCATTGCGCGCCCTTGAGATACTGGATCGACCGATCCGACGGCTTGATGACGATATTCTGGCTGTCCAGCGCCTTGAGCGCCGACGGCTGCGCGATCAGGATCTGGCGGCGGCTATGGCCATGCGCGTCGACCGAAGGCGCTGACAGTTCGAACGTATCGAGCGGCGCGGGCTTGCCGCCCAACGCCGCGCAGCCGGCCAGCGTCAAGGCAACCAGTGCGGCAGCCGAAGTCAACCCGCCCGTTTTCACCCATACAGACTTCACGCGCGATCCCCGTTGTCCCCGGATCGTAAGATCGACCCGCTTTCGCGGCTCATGTTTCTGGGGCGCGCCGTCGCCGAAGTCAACGCCGGGCCCTGCCATCGAATTGCCGAACCTCGCCGTCGCCACCCGAAAGGATGCGCTGCGGATTGCGGCTGAGATCGGTCACCGCCTCCTCGATGCGGCTGATCGAACGGCGGCTGTCCTGCACCAAAACC
>NZ_RZTC01000284.1:0-1342 GCF_004023165.1 Mesorhizobium sp. M7A.F.Ca.MR.176.00.0.0
GCGCTCGGCTCCACAGGTACGGACCTGCTTGGTCGCGCCGGCACCGAAGGAAACGTGGATAACCACTACGCCAAGAAGATAGGTGCGGCTGTCCTCATCAGCACCATCAGCGCATTGCCTTCTATTATTCCCACAATGACAGGCAGCAGCAAATCCTCCAGAGATGGTGGCGCGACGATCACTATTGAAGGTGGGGGAATGGGTGACACCAATCGAGATGGCCAAGTCACGTCTAACGTTGCCAGAACACTCAGCGACCAAAGTGAGGGTATCTTGAACAAGTACCTGTCCCTCCCTCCTGTCCTTCGTGTCCCGCAGGGCGAGGAAATTCACGTCTTTGTCAATCGGGATCTCATTATTCGATGACTGATCAACAGTGTAAAAATAGCATTTCATACGTTGAACAGTATTTGAGCCAACTCAGAGACTATTTGGTAGATGACAATATCAATGAGGTGGCAATCAATCCTAATGGCTCCATCTTTATTGAGGAGGCCGATACGGTATACATGCGTGAGATCGGCGTGACCTTGCCGCCGCAGGCCATTAAGCGGCTTGGGGCACAGTTGGCCGGAGAGACCCGCAACACGCTTGGGGCACTTAATCCGATTGTCTCAGGCCGCGTTATGGTTTGGGGGAACCCGCAGCGCGTGCAGGTGGTCGTCGAACCTGCAATCGAACAAGGCGTATCGCTGTCGATTCGAAAATATCTGCTGCGGACTTCGGAAAGCGCAGATATTGACTACGTCGACGGACGACAGATCATGGTGGATGCTGTTCGGCACGAACGCCATCGGGCAATCGCCGATGCCGCCAAGGCTGGCGACCTGAAGAGTCTATTCCGACAGGCCGTTGACGAAAAATTCAATGTTCTGATTTCGGGCGGAACGTCGTCTGGCAAGACTACGGTGGCGCGCGCTTTACTGGCGATGGCAAACCCTGCCGAGCGGATCATCACCATAGAGGATGCGCAGGAGCTTCATCCACCCCACAAGAACCAAGTTGGACTAATCGCCGACCGTAAGGGGGAATCCGCTCGCAGCCCATCGAAACTTCTGGAGAGCTGTTTGCGAATGCGTCCCGACCGGATCATTCTCGGTGAAATCCGCGGCATTGAGGCTTATGACTTTCTTGAGGCGATAAATACCGGCCACCCCGGCGCGATAACAACTATACACGCCGATAGCCCCGAACTTGCTTTCGACAGACTGGCGCTCATGGTGATGCGCTCTGGTGTGCAGATGTCACATGGCGAGATAATCAATTATGCGAAAAAGACGATCGATTTGGTCATTCAGGTCGGCCGCCGCAACGGTAAGCGCGGTGTGCTGGAAATCAACCT
>NZ_RZTC01000285.1:0-1335 GCF_004023165.1 Mesorhizobium sp. M7A.F.Ca.MR.176.00.0.0
GTCTCGGCTTCGCCGAGCCACCTCTCCCCCGATCGACGGGGTAGAGGAAAGGCGCCAAGCTTTTGCCGTTAACGCTCGTCCAGCAACGCTCCCTTCCTTTCCCTCCGGAGGGGGGAAAGGTGGCGCTGCGAAGCAGCGACGGATTGGGGGAAGCCGGTCTACAAACGCGATGCCGCCAACGCTGAGACGACCGGGCAGGTCTCCGCTTAAGTCAGATAAGACACGGTCTGCTACCAGCCAGCGCCTATTTCACCGACATGCTGGGCCCACCCTCAACAGCCAGCACCAGCCGGCGGTTGGTTATCCTTGCCAGTTGCGCCAGGCGCCCGGCCGGCCGCTCGCCATAGAGATCGGCCAGCGACGCCGGCAAGACCAGCGCCAGCACGCCGTTGGCGCGCTGTTCCCATTTCAGCCTGGGCATGATGCCGGGCATCGACGCCGTCAGCAGGTAGACGACGCGCATCATCGCGGCGAGTACGCGCGCCCGCTCCAGATAACGCGGCGGCGCCAGCGCCTTGATCTCGGGGGCGATGGCTTCGTTGAAAATGCCGTCGTGACGATAGGCGTTGGCCATGGCCAGGAAAGCGCGGCCGGGATGGTCGACGCCGAAGAAGGAGGCGTGCGCAATGATGTTGAGCGATTGCTTGCCGCGATATTCGGGGTGCGCGCGCCAGCCGATATCGGCCAGCAATGCGGCCGCGTGGCGGTAGCGCGCCTCGTCCTCGGTCTCGTCGATGCCGAAGGCGGCAAAGGTTTTGGCGGTCCAGTCGACAAGTTCATGCGCATGGGTGACGGAGCGCGAGCGCAGGCGTGCAAGCTCCTCCGAGGCCGAAATCAGCGGATCGGCCTTCTGCTCCGCCTCGTCGAGCAGCGAATAGAGAAAGCCTTCGCGCACGCCGAGCGCCGAGACGATGATCTTCGACGGCTGCATCGCCGCCATGATCTCCTGCAGCACGACGGCGCCATAGGGCAGCAGCGAACGGCGGTTCTTGGAAACGCCTTCGATGCCCTTGACCTTCTCGATCTCGGCTTTGGCCACCTGCTTGAGGAAATTCGCCGCGCTTTCGGCCGAGATCTCGTAATGGTGCATGACACCAAGCGGATAGTTGGTCATTTCCATGTGCAGCCGGGCGAGATTTCGCCAGGTGCCGCCGACGGCGTAGAAGGGCCTGCCCTGCCCGCCTTTCAACAGCTTGGCCTTCGCCAGTTCGTCACGCGCGATCTTCGCCGCCTGAGTCAGCGAGTTCTTCGCCATGTCCTGCAGGCGCAAGCCGCCCAGCGGCAGCGTGATGCCGTCGCCGATCGCTTCGCCGGCGACGTCGACCAGTTCGAGAC
>NZ_RZTC01000286.1:0-1238 GCF_004023165.1 Mesorhizobium sp. M7A.F.Ca.MR.176.00.0.0
TGTCCGAACCGGATAGATAGGTAACAGAATGGACTGATTAGATGGGTGACAGTTTTCTTGTCCGCCGGGAGGACCGGCGATGGTTTGGCGAGAGACTGGCATCATGGATGAGCGGCTTCGGTTTGTTGTGGAATGCCTTTCTGGCGAGGAGACGATGACGCAGCTGTGTACTGCCTTCGAGATCTCGCGCAAGACCGGGTACAAATGGCTTGGACGCTACCGGGAGTTCGGGCCGGAAGGCCTGCATGATCTGCCGCGGGCGCCGCTCGAGCACGGCCGGGCAACGGCAGCGGAGCTGGTGGAGCGGATCGTGGCGGAGAAGGAAGCGCATCCGCTGTGGGGGCCCAAGAAGATCATGGCCCGGCTGAAGCGTGCGGAGCCCTGCTGCGGTTGGCCTGCGGTCTCGACGGCCGGTGAGATCCTGAAGCGGCATGGACTTGTGGGGCGTAAGCGCAGGCGCTGGAAGGCGGCCGGCAACGGTCCATGGCCGGAGCCCGAGGGGCCGAACGCGCTGTGGACGGGCGATCACAAGGGCTGGTTCCGGACTGGCGACGGGTGGCGCTGCGAGCCGCTGACGGTGATGGATGGGGCGTGCCGCTATCTTCTGGCGCTCGAAGCGACGGGTTCGACGGCGGACGCCGAGGCCTGGCCGGTGTTTGAGCGCCTGTTTGAAGAGCATGGGCTGCCGGATCGGTTCAGAAGCGACAATGGCCCACCCTTCGCATCGCCTGGCGTCACGGGTCTGACGCCGCTTGCGGCGCGCTTCATCAAGCTTGGCATCGCTCTTGAGCGCATCCAGCCGGGCAAGCCGCAGCAGAACGGGCGCCATGAGCGCTTCCACCTGACCATGCTGCCGATGGCCAAGGCACCGGAGGCCGACAGGGCGGCTCAAGCTCAGGCTTTCGAGGCCTTCCGGCGCAGCTACAATGAGGAGCGCCCGCACGAGGCGCTTGGCATGGGCACCCCGGCGCAGCATTACCTTCCCTCGACCCGTCCCATGCCTAAGACGATCCCCGAGCCGGACTATCCGGCCGAGGCGGCGGTGCGCAGCGTGCGCCAGAACGGCGCCGTCAAATGGCAGGGCGCAGAGATCTACGTCTCGGCCACGCTGGCAGGCGAGCCGATTGCCATCGAAGAGACTGAGAACGGCCAATGGGCGGTGCGCTTCCATGCCCATCCGCTCGGCTTCATCGACCACAAGCACAGGAAACTGGTTCGCCGCAGCGCCGCGCCAACCC
>NZ_RZTC01000287.1:0-1114 GCF_004023165.1 Mesorhizobium sp. M7A.F.Ca.MR.176.00.0.0
AGCCGGCCTGAAGCAGCAGCGAACAGGCCAGCGTCGTGACGACTGCCACACGGAGCGAATCCAAAGCGAAGTAAACCATCGACGCATTGCTGCACAGGACCAGCCCCACGAGCCGACAAAAAGATGAAGTGCACGCCGTTCTCCTGGTTTTCGCCAGATCATGTTGCGAGCTCGTCGGCCGCAACATGCGTCTGGCAGTTCTTGGGGCAGACGCGGCCGCAGGCTCCGCAGCCGATGCAGCGGCCGGCATCATCGACAACCATGATCATGCGATTGAGCTTGCCGTCGAAATCGTCGTCCTCGTCATCGCAGGGGCCGAGGATTTCACCCGCATCATCAACGCCGTGAAGATGCATGACATCGCGCGAGCAGACCTTGAAACAACGGCAGCAGCCGATGCAGGTCTTGCTATCGATGGAGGTCAGGTACGACGGCATCCAAATGGAGCCGTCACGGGTGGTGAATGTGCGCATCATCCTAAATTCTTCATTGAAGCGAGTTCTCTCTTGGCAACATCCAACTCGGCATAAACGGCTTGGGTTTTCTCGGCGACTTCCTGTATGTCGGCCCACTTGCCCGGCAGACCCTCGACGAGGTCCTGCAATGCCATCTTGGCAATAGCTGCACGCAACTGGAGCTTTCAGACTTTTTTCCTCATCCTATCTAGGTCTGACATAGATCCTTCCTGGAACAATGGTTTCTTGATGCGCTCCATCTCGGGCTAGGCTTCAATGGCTGCAGTCGCATCGTCGACCAGTTTCGTACCGGCCTCAGCAAGTTTGCGGAAAGTCTCGAAGCCGAACCGGTGGACGTCTCGACAGAACGCCCAACCGCCGGAAGCCCCCACGGGTTTCATTTCTATTGTCGGCGACGTCGACACGCCGGAGCGCTCCTCGATCGCAAGCGCTACGGCGGTGTAAAACATGTCGAGCCTCCACAGCGCGTCAGGATCGGGATCGCCGCCAAAGGGTACCGCACGTTGCTGTTGCTTGGTGATGATGAACTCGGCCAGCAGCTCGGCATCCGAATGGCCTTCCCATAAGCCGAAAGAATCCTGAGTACGAATGAGCCGCAGGAGGCATTTGACGAACGGGGAAGCAAGGGCCTCGTCGTC
>NZ_RZTC01000288.1:0-1109 GCF_004023165.1 Mesorhizobium sp. M7A.F.Ca.MR.176.00.0.0
GCCGGCCGCACTCATGACCGGCTGGGCTCGGTTAATCCTGCATGCCGCGCCCATGAGGTTGCGCTCTGTCGGGAGTGCGTCGAGCACAACGACGAGATGTAGTTCACGATCTTTGAAACGCGTGGTCAACCATCCAAAGTGTGGATGCCTTTCATCGAAACAAACGATTTCATCAATGTTCTGGAATCCTGCATGGGCAGAAGCACCTGACGCACACCGATGCCCCCACTGCCTCATGGCGTGGCGAGCGTCTTAAGAAACCGCCCGAAAGGAGATTTTTCATGCGCTCTACCGGGCAGTGGAGTGCTGGGAAAGGGAGTTGCAACTGACCGGGTCCGACTTCTTCCGAGCCTATGGACAGACTGGGAGACGCGCACGGTGTAGCGGCTCACATCGTCATACTGCACCTACGCCACACACCGGCCGGACCTGATCCGGCTTTATGAGCATTGGGCTTTGTCAGTTGCCCAAGCGTGATGGCTTTCGCGACGCGGCGCGCCTCAGGAACTGAGCCGCGTCCAGGTCGAAACGCGGGAAAGAAAGACAGGAAACAGAATGGCCGATCAATTCGCAACGGACGTCATTGCCCTGATCAAGAAACGCGCCGAGTCGGAGAGCGGTGAGGGAATGCCTGCGTCATTCGTCGGCGAGATAACAATCGCCACGGAACTGGACGCGCTCGGGTTTGATTCGCTGGGTTTGGCGGACGTCCTCTGGGATGTGGAGCAGGCCTACGGCATCAAGATCGACATGAACACGGCCGATGCCTGGTCCAATCTCAAGAATGTCGGCGACGTCGTGGAAGCCGTCCGCGGCTTGCTTGCGAAGGAGGCTTGAATGCACAGGCGCGTCGTTATCACCGGAGTGGGCGGCCTGTGCGGACTGGGCACCGACGCCGCCTCTATGTGGAAAGAGATGCGCGAAGGCCGCTCCGCCATCGGCCCGATCGCCAATTCCGAGCTTCATGACCTGGAGGGCATGACCGGCGCTGAGATCAAGGCGCTGCCCCAGCACGACATCAACCGGGGGCATCTCATCTCCATGGACCGCTTCAGCTTGCTCGCCGTGCTTGCAGCGCGCGAAGCCATGCGGCAGGCCGGACTTTCCTG
>NZ_RZTC01000289.1:0-1100 GCF_004023165.1 Mesorhizobium sp. M7A.F.Ca.MR.176.00.0.0
GAATGGCTGGGCTGGCTGGCGGCGGGCATGGCTGCCATCGCCGTGCTGGCGCTTGTGGTGATCCTGATTCGCGAATTCCTGGCGATCGCCCGTCTCGCCGAGGTCGAAAAGCTGCAGAAACGGGCGCTCGACGCAATCGAGCGTGACGATCCCAAGGCGGCACGATCGGTCGTCGACGAGCTGTCGGCCTTTGTCGCGGCCAAACCCGAGACCGCGGCCGGCCGGCGCGCGCTGGCCGAACTGCGCGGCGAAATCATCGACGGCGGCAATCTCGTGCGCCTGGCCGAGGCAGAAATTCTGGGCCCCCTCGATGCCAGGGCAAAGGTGATGATCCTCGAGGCCGCCAAACGCGTTTCGCTGGTGACGGCGGTCAGTCCACGCGCACTGGTCGATGTCGCCTATGTCGTATTCGAGGCCGGGCGGCTCATTCGCCGTCTCTCGGAACTCTATGGCGGGCGGCCCGGAACGCTGGGTTTCTTCCGCCTGGCGCGCAGCGTGCTGGCGCATCTGGCGGTCACCGGCTCGATCGCCGTCGGTGACAGTTTCGTCCAGCAGATCGTCGGCCACGGCCTGGCCGCGCGCCTTTCGGCCAAGCTTGGCGAGGGCGTCGTCAACGGCATGATGACGGCGCGCATCGGCATCGCCGCGATGGAGACGGCGCGACCCCTGCCCTTCAGCGCCGCCAAGCGTCCCGGATTGGGCGACTTCCTCTCGGCGCTGACATCGTTCGCAACCAGGAAAGACGGTGAAACGACCCGATCCGGCAAGTGAGCCGGCTGGAGTGTCTGGATCTTCGGAATTGTTACCGGACTGCTTTGCGGCGGCCTCGCGGTGACGAAGCATTAACCAATCTTGTTCATGGTCAGACGGGTTCCAAACAGCATCTTTGTTGCCGGGTGTCGTCGATGAAAAGCGTAATTCTATCCAGCGTCCTGCCCCTGGCAACGGTGATTGCGGCAGTCGTCGGCCTTGCCGGAGTGGCCTCTGCGGCGGAGCCGGACAAGCAGTTCTTCCAGGCGGCAGAAGGCAAGTGGATCGGACCCGGCGAAATTGTCGCCGGCAAGTACAAAGGCACCAAGTTCAACTGCAGCTTCACCGGC
>NZ_RZTC01000290.1:0-1053 GCF_004023165.1 Mesorhizobium sp. M7A.F.Ca.MR.176.00.0.0
GGGTTGCCGTACCATTTGGTGACGATCCGATAGACCTTGGCGAACAGCGCCGTGCCCATTCGGATGTTAGCGCAGGCATCGACGAGGTCGGGCTTGAGCTCCCCTGCGTCCACGACGCCGAGGCCGGCCGGATATTGCGTGATCCCGACCCGCACGACGTTGCGGCCGACATGCTGTCGGATCAAAGCCAAGGCCTCGTCCGGCGTGGCTGGCTTCGGAACCAGCACGACACGGTTGCCTGAGCGGACCGTGACGGCCAGCGGGTCCTGCGACCCTGCCCGCTCGATGAACGTCTCGACGATCGCTGGCTTCAGAGCCCGATCGGCGCATTGCTGAATGAAGGCGGCGTCGACCATCCCGGTTTCTCCTGTGCTCATGTGTTGAAGGCCTGCACCAATGGACGGTTGAAGAGCTTCGCCCAGGCGACCGCACTGCCCCGCTGGATGGCGACGATCGAGGTGCCGGCGGTCCACCAGCCGTTGCCGGTCGCCACGATGATGTCCGGGGCGTGCAGCATCGACTGGAGCGCCGGCCAGAGAATGAGCTGCTCGTAGCAGATCAGCGGCGCGATCCTCCTGCCCGCGAGTTCGACGACCGGATTGGCAAGCAAGTGGGCTCGCGCGCCTTCGCCCTGTCCCGTCCAGGCCCGCCATGGTTGCCACATGGAGACCGGGACCGGCATGCGTTCGCGATAGAGGATGCCCGCCACGTCGGCGGAGATCGCCACCATGACGTTGTCGTAGCCGGCCGCGTCGATCGCGGCCGCGCCGGCGATCACGGTGATGTCCGATCCGCGCAGTCCATCCTGCCAGAGACGCGCGACGGTTGGCGTCCAGAAGCCCAGCGCGCTCTCGGGAAGGACGATGACGCGGCTTCCCTCGGCTGGCCGTGCGCGCACCGTTGCGATCAGGCCACGGTGATGCTCGAGCGAACCGTCACGCCCGAGGCTCTGGCCCAGTTTGAGATCGACGCCCTTCCATCCGTCCGGTAGGGAAGGTTCTGTCCACGTTGCGGCGGACCAGAGCCAAAAACCTCCCACGGCAATGACAGCTG
>NZ_RZTC01000029.1:0-15459 GCF_004023165.1 Mesorhizobium sp. M7A.F.Ca.MR.176.00.0.0
GCGCCGTCCCAGCCGACGACGGCGCGGCGCGGCGTGCCGAGCGAGGAGGGTGCGACCAGTGCCTGGATCTCGACCAGCACCGGCCTTGTCCCCTCCATGCCGGCGAAAACCGCGGCCCCGGGCGATTTTGCATGGCGCTCGCCAAGGAAAAGCTCGGACGGATTGGCAACCTCGCGCAGGCCCTTGTCCGACATTTCGAAGACGCCGATCTCGTCGGTCGGGCCAAAACGGTTCTTCACCGTGCGCAGGATGCGGTAATGGTGGCCGCCTTCGCCTTCGAAGTAGAGCACGGCGTCGACCATATGCTCGACGACACGCGGCCCGGCGATCTGGCCTTCCTTGGTGACATGGCCGACCAGCACGATCGCAGCACCCGTGGATTTCGCATAACGGATCATCGCCTGGGCGGCGGCGCGCACCTGTGTGACGGTGCCCGGTGCCGAATCGGCAAGGTCGGTCCACAGCGTCTGGATAGAATCCAGGATGACGAGATCAGGCCGCTTGCCGTCGGCGATCGTCGCCAGGATGTCCTCGACATTGGTCTCGGCGGCAAGTTCCACCGGAGAAGAGGCGACGCCAAGCCGCTGCGCCCGCAGCCTGATCTGCGCGACCGCCTCTTCGCCCGAGACATAGACGATGCGGTGGCCTTTTGATGCTAGCGCCGCGGCCGCCTGGGTGAGCAGCGTCGACTTGCCGATACCAGGATCGCCGCCGACCAGCAGCGCCGAGCCGCGCACGAAACCACCGCCGGTGGCGCGATCGAGTTCGCCGATGCCCGAAATGATGCGCGGCGCGTCCTCGATATCGCCGGACAGCGTGGTCAGCACCACCGCGCGGCCCTTGCGGGCATTGCGCGTGTTGGCTGGTCCTGAGCCGATGCCGCCGGACGTACCTTCCTCGACCAGCGTGTTCCACTCGCCGCAGGCATCGCATTTGCCGGCCCAGCGCTGATGCACCGATCCGCAGCTCTGGCAGATGAATTGGACGCGCGACTTTGCCATCAGCGGGATGCTGCTTGAAAATGGTCTGGGCGAGGTTGGCTGGGGTAGGTCAAAAAGCTACTCGAACCTTTCCGGCAGATGATGCTCCTCGGCGAGGTCGGAGAAGCGGGTGAACTCGCCCTGGAAGGCAAGGCTGACGGTGCCGGTCGGTCCGTGGCGCTGCTTGGCGATGATCACTTCGGCCTTGCCCTGGACCTCGATCATCTTCGTCTCCCAGGCGAGATGCTCGGGCGTGCCTTTCTCCGGCTCCTTGTTCTTGATGTAATATTCCTCGCGGTACACGAACAGCACCACGTCGGCGTCCTGCTCGATCGAACCCGATTCGCGCAGGTCGGACAGCTGGGGATGTTTGTCGTCGCGGCTTTCGACCTGACGCGAGAGCTGTGAGAGGGCGATGATCGGCACGCCCAGCTCCTTGCCGAGCGCCTTCAGCCCGGTAGTGATCTCGGTGATTTCCTGGACGCGGTTCTGCGATGCCTTGGCGGACGAACCCTGCATCAGCTGGATATAGTCGATGACCATCAGGTCAAGCCCGCGCTGACGCTTGAGGCGGCGGGCGCGCCCCGCAAGCTGGGCAATGGAAATACCGCCCGTCTGGTCGATATAGAGCGGCCGTTTATGGTTCTCCTGCGTGTAGGCAACGAGCTTGCCGAAATCGGCCTCCGTCAGATCGCCGCGCCGGATTTTCGACGATGGGATCTCGGTCTGCTCGGAGATGATGCGGGTGGCCAGCTGCTCCGACGACATTTCGAGCGAGAAGAAACCGACGACGCCGCCATTGGCCGCCTTGACCGAACCGTCGGCCTGCTGGGCAGGCTCATAGGCGGCAGCGATGTTGTAGGCGATGTTGGTGGCCAGCGACGTCTTGCCCATGCCTGGGCGGCCGGCGATGATGATCAAATCCGACGGCTGCAGCCCGCCCATACGATGATCGAGATCGCGCAGGCCGGTGGCAATGCCGGACAGGTGGCCATCGCGCATATAGGCCGCGCTGGCCATGTCGACGGCATTCTTCAACGCATCGGAAAAGCTCTCGAAACCGCCATCGTAGCGGCCGTTTTCGGCCAGCTCGAACAGCCGCCGCTCGGCATCCTCGATCTGTTCACCGGGCGCCATGTCGACCGGCGCGTCATAGGCGATGTTGACCATGTCCTCGCCGACCGTGATCAACGCGCGGCGCGTCGCAAGGTCATAGATGGCGCGGCCATAGTCCGTGGCGTTGACGACGGTCACAGCCTCGACCGCCAGCCGCACGACATATTGCGCCATCGTCATGTCGCCGACCTTCTCGTCGGCGGGCAGGAAGGTTTTCAGCGTGATCGGCGTCGCGACCTTGCCCATACGGATGAACTCGGACGCCACCTCGAAGATCTTGCGGTGCAGCGGCTCGTAGAAATGGCTGGCCTTGAGGAAGTCCGAGACGCGATAGAAGGCGTCGTTGTTGACGAGGATGGCGCCGAGCAGCGCTTGCTCGGCCTCGATGTTGTTGGGCGCTTCACGATAAAGCGGTGTTTCCGCCACGCCGAATTTTCGCGCTGCTTCTGCCATGATATCCCCGATTTCGATCCCGGCCTTTCGATATCAGAACGTGACAAGTCCATGCTGACTTATCTGCACCAGTGCCTGTCCAATCAGCTTTGATACCCGCGATTCACAGCCGAGTTTTTTCGGTGGAAAGAATCACAATTGACTCGAATCGAAAGAACGACTGTAGCGCATCTATAGGGAGAACAAAACGAGAAAACAAGAATGGTGCCCTGTGCAGCCATCCCGCTCAAAGCTGACCGAGTCGCCCCTCGATGAACCGGCGTTCCGCCGGTTGCCGGGTCAACTCGATTGCCCGCCGGTAGGAGGTCCTTGCCGCTTCGGTCAAGCCAAGCCTGCGCTGCATGTCTGCTCGCGCCGCGTGCGCCAGATGGTAGCCGTCCAGCCCGCCTTGTGCCATGACCGCCTCGATTTCCGCCAGTCCGGCCTGCGGGCCGTCGCGCATGCCTATGGCCGCGGCGCGGTTGAGTGCCACGACCGGTGAGGGGTCGACGCGGCCGAGCACATCGTAAAGCGCGACGATCTGTACCCAGTCGGTCTCCGCCGTGCCTGCCGCCTCGGCGTGGACGGAAGCAATGGCCGCCTGCAGGATATACGGTCCGATGCGGCGCGAGGCGATCGCCCGACCGATCAGGCCGTCGGCCTCGGCGATCAGCGAACGGTCCCACAGCGTGCGGTCCTGATCCTCCAGCAGGACAAGGTCGCCGCTGGCATTGACCCGCGTCGCGCGCCGCGCCTCGTGCAGCAGCATCAGGGCAAGCAGCCCTTGCGCCTCCGGCTGGTCGAGCAGTTCGACCATCAGCCGGCCGAGCCGGATCGCCTCGGCGCACAGGTCGGCCCGCGTCAGGTTCGGCCCCTCGGTGGCCGCGTAACCCTCGTTGAAGATCAGGTAGATCACCTGCAGCGCACTCTCGAGACGCGCCGGCAGGTCGTCGCGGTCGGGCACCTCGTAGGGGATCGCCTCGTCCCGGATCTTCGCCTTGGCCCGCACGATGCGTTGCGCAATGGTCGGTGCAGGCGTCAGATAGGCGCGGGCGATCTCTTCGGTGGTCAAACCACCCACTTCGCGCAGGGTCAGGGCGATGCGTGCATCCGGCGCCAGCGCCGGATGGCAGCAGACGAAGATGAGCCGCAATTCATCGTCCTGGATGTCTTCCGGCATGGCCGGCTCCCGTGTCGGCTCGGCCAGCGCCGTGAGTTCGGGCAGAGCCCCGGCCAGCCGTGCTTCCCGGCGCCAGCGGTCGATGGTCCTGAAGCGGCCGGCCGAGACCAGCCAGGAATAGGGGTTGGCCGGCACACCCTGGCGCGGCCATTGCTCGGCGGCAGCAGTGAAGGCCTCATGCAAGGCCTCCTCCGCCGCGTCGAAACCGCCGAGCAGGCGGATCAAGGTCGCCAGCACGCGCCGCGCCTCGGTGCGGTAGGCCGCCTCCAGGGCATCGCGCGGGCTGGTGGTGCTCACAGGACCGGCGGCGGCTGGCTGAAGTCGACGACCGGGCGAACTTCGACAAAGCCGATCGTTGCCAGTGGATGGCCGCTCGCCACTCGCACCGCCTCGTTGAGATCGCGGGCCTCGATGACGATGATGCCGCCCAGGATCTCCTTGGTCTCCATGAACGGGCCGTCGACGGTCGACATCTTGCCGTCGCGGACCTGCACGGTCATTGCCTCCTCGGGCAGCACCAGGGCCTCGGCGGTTACGAAGTGGCCGCTGGCTTTGAGCACCTCGTCATATCCGGAGCACTCGGCCAGCACGGCACTGGCCTCCGGGCTGCCGCCGAACAATGTTTTGGGGTGGTAATAGATGAGACAGGCGTAACGCATGGTGGGTTTCCTTTTCCAGGATTGTCGAAAACTAGGGTTCTTGGGATCAGGCGTCGAGGATCGGCGCAAAGCCGCCATGGACCCGGCGCTGGTTGTCGTAGGGCATGGTGTCGGCATACATGCGCGGATCGGCAATCACCTTTTTCCAGGCGTCATCGCGCACCTGCTTCGACGGCCATTCGACCCAGGCATAGACGACGACCTCGTCGCCCGTCGCTTTCACGGCGCCACGGTAGTCGGTGACCTCGCCGTCGGGAACATCGTCGCCCCACGCTTCGACAACGCGGGTTGCGCCGTGTTCCTTGATCACCGCGGCCTGCTTCGTCGCTACGGCAAGGTAGGCCTGCTTGTTGGCGGCCGGCACCGGCACCAGCGAGCCATCGATATAGCCCGTCTTGCCGGTCGTGTTCAGGTCGATGAAGGGCGTGAAGCCACCGATGATCATGCGCTTGCCGTCAAAGGGCATGGAAGCGCCGATCTCCGCCATGCGCGGGTCGCTCATCATCGTCTGATAGGCCGCGTCCGCCGCCGCCTTGTCCGCGTATTCGTGCCATGAAAAGGTGATGACTTCATCCGGCTTTGCCTTCACGGCTCCCTTGAAGTCGGTGATCTTGCCGCCGGGCACGTCGTCGCCCCATCCTTCGACCATGCGGGTGGTGCCGAACTCCTTCAGCACCGATGCCACCTCGGCGACATGCCTGCGGTAAGCTTCCTTGTTGGCGGCGGGCACCGCGGCGACAAATCCTGCGATATAGCTCATTGCGTTTCTCCTGTTGGCTGATGCCGTTTGACACTCTTGGCGTCTCGAAAGGTCCGAGAACGCCAATGGTCGAACGGCACGGCCTGGATTCGACATCGCTTCGAAATTTTTCTTCGAGGCGGTCGCAAACGCTGCTGCTGTCTATTCGGAAGCCAGCCTGTCGCCCCAGTCCAGCCGCCGGGCCAGCTTGAAGTCGGCGCCGTCGCGCTTGGTGAACAAGCGCTCGGCGGCGGTGCCGTCGTCCCGGCAAAGTTTGAGCAGAACCTTGCCGGAACCGGATTTCGGCGGCGCAAGAACCCGCGCCTGGTGCGATGTGAGTCCGTCGCGAGAAGCCGCGACATAGATGAATTTCTCATCTTCCCACGGCACGTCGGCGTCCTTGGCCAGCCGGTGCAGGCGCGAGCGGGCGACGCGGCGGGAAAAGTGGCACCAGTCGGGCGCGGTGAGCGGGCAGGGCGCCTGATGCGGGCAAGGCGCAAGCACATGCGCGCCCGCCTCGATCAACTGCCGGCGCACGGCAAGGATGCGCTGCCAGCCGGCGGGGGTGCCCGGCTCGACCACAAGCAGCGTGTCGGCGGTGAGTTGCCAGAGGCGGTCGATGAGCTTCGGCAGTGATGCGGGAGCGATTTCGTCGAGCACATAGGCGCACGTGACCAGATCGGCCGGCTCGATGTCGGCAAGGTCGATGGTGGCATCACCGGCCAGCCATCTGGTCTGGGCGGCAATTGTGTCGCCGGCAAGCGTCTCGCCGACCTTGCGCACCGCGGCACTGGCTTCGAACAACACTGCCTGTTCGAGATCGGGCCACTGGTCGGTCGTGGCCCAAAGCACCGTGCCAGGGCCGGCGCCGACATCGAGCAGGCTCCTGGGTTGAAAGCCGGGCTTTGCGTCGCTCAGCGCGTCGAGGCTGGCGCGGATCGCGGCATAGGTCGCCGGCAGCCGCGTCGCCAGATAGGCTTTCACCGCCAGGTCCTCGGCCATGTGCAAACGGCCGTCACGCAACTCGGCACGATAACGGTCGGACAGCGTTTTTGCCGCTTGCTTGAGTACCGCAAGAGGAACGTTTTCGAGCAGGCGCTCGACACCTTGGCGAAGGGATGCCGGCAACTCCATCTCACGCGCCCCGCGGGACGAGAAGGATCACCGAAGCGCCGGCAATGCAGAGCGCGGCACCGGCAAGATCCCAGCGGTCGGGGCGAACGCCCTCCACCAGCCACAGCCAGCCAAGCGACGCCGCGATGTAGATGCCGCCATAGGCGGCGTAGGCGCGGCCGGCGGCTGACATGGCCACCAGCGCCAGCAGGAAGCCGAACAGGGCAAGCGAGGCGAGGCCGGGAAGAAGCCACAGCGGCGACTTATCCAGCCGCCACCAGGCCCAGAACGAAAAGCAGCCGGCGATCTCGGCCAGAGCGGCGGCGGCATAGAGGACGTAGGTCATGAAAAAAAGGTCCCGCGACAGTCACGGGGCCTTTTTCAGTGCAGGCGCCGGCAATGGCAAGCGGCAATGCTATTCCTGGTCGGCAACCTTGCGGCGGCGAGCCGGCTTGGCGGCCGGGCTCTTTTTGACGGGAGCCGTTTCACGATGCCCCATATCGCGCATCTCAAGCGCTTTTTCGCATTTAGCCATGTAGTCGCGTGTCATCGGCAGCGTGTCGTTCTTCTTGGCGATCTGGATCTGGAAGATCACCAGGTCCTGCCAGCGGAAGGCGGCTTCCGAGGCCGCCAGGTAGAATTCCCACATGCGGCAGAAACGCTCGTCATAGATCGCCTTGGCCTTGTCGCGATTGGCGGCGAAGCGCACGCCCCAGTGCTTCAGCGTATCGGCATAGTGGAGCCGCAGGATCTCGACGTCGGTGACGACCAGGCCCGACTTTTCGACCGCCGGCATGACTTCCGAGAGCGAAGGGATATAGCCGCCCGGGAAGATGTATTTGCGGATGAAGGCGCTGGTCGCCCACGGCACGCCGGAGCGGCCGATCGTGTGCAACAGCATCACGCCATCGGGCTTGAGCAGCGTCGCGCTCTTGTCGAAGAACGTACGGTAGTGGTTGACGCCGACATGCTCGAACATACCGACCGAGACGATGCGGTCGAAACGCTCGTTGAGTTCGCGGTAGTCCTTCAGCTCGAAATGCACGCGGCTTTCCAGCCCTTGCGCGTGCGCCCGGTCGGTGGCTACGCCATGCTGCTCGGTCGACAGAGTCACGCCCTGCACGTCGACGTCGAACGCCTTGGCGAGGTAGAGGCCAAGCCCGCCCCAGCCGGAGCCGATGTCGAGCACCGTCTGGCCGGCCTTCAGCCGGAGCTTGGCGGCGATGTGGCGTTTCTTGGCGGCCTGCGCTTCGTCGAGCGTCATGTCCGGCTGCTCGAAATAGGCGCAGGAATATTGCATGTCCTCGCCGAGGAAGAGCCGGTAAAGGTCGCCCGACAAATCGTAGTGTCGCTGCACGTTGCGCCGCGAGCGCGAGGCGGTGTTGATCTGCTGCAGCCGGCGGAAGGCGTGGCGCAAGCCTTCGATTGCCTTCGACCAGGTGGCGTCGATGCCGCCGCTGCCCATGTTCTGGAAGGCGATGCGCATCACGCCCAGCACGCCGCCTTCGAGAATGTCGAGTTCGCCGTCCATGTAGGCTTCAGGCACCGCCAACATCGGATCGAAGGTGATGGCGCGCTCGGCATGCGCGGTCTTGATGTGCATGTGCACCGGTTCGCCGCTGCCGTCGCCGAAAACCACAGCCGAGCCCTTGGGACCGGTCACCTTGAGATTGCCGGTACGCACCAGGCGGTCGAGAACGCGCTTCAACAGAATATTCATGACCAAATGTCCCCTCTCGGCCAGACAGGCTGCCTTGGCGCGTGACCGCGAAAATCAGTGTCGATTTCGCCGAAGATCTTGCGCCGAACCAAAGTTGCACAGCGTGCTTTGCGCGGCCAAAGGACGCGCGACGCCATAGTCTGCAACAATATATAGGGGTTCGAAAAGTTCCATTTGGCACAAAAATGCCCGGGCGAGAGGCCCGGGCATTGGTCCAGCATGGCTGGATGACGGCAAAGTGATCGAAGCACGCTTCAATCGAGATCGGAGCGCAGCTTCAACCTCTTTGCGATGTATGATCAGGCGTTGTCTTCGCCGCCTTCAAACTCGGTGTTCGGATCGAAGAAGTTCTCCGGCCGGGCGTTGTCGTTGATGTCGTCGCCATAGATCGCTTCGGCGGTGGTCAGAGTCTCGCCCTTGGCCTGGCGCTCGGCTTCGTCGGCCGTGCGGGCGATGTTGAGCGTGACGGTGACCTCGACTTCCGGATGCAGCGCGATCGCCACATTGGTGACACCGATGGTCTTGATCGGCTGGTTGAGCAGGATCTGGTTGCGGTTGATCGAGAAACCTTCCGCCGTCAGCAGATCGGCGATGTCGCGGGTCGAAACGGAACCGTAAAGCTGTCCGGTTTCGCCGGCGGAGCGAACGGCGATGAAGCTCTTGCCGTCGAGCTTTTCGGCGACCTGGGCTGCTTCCGACTTGCGCTCAAGGTTACGGGCTTCGAGTTGGGCGCGCTGGCCTTCGAACTTCTTCTTGTTGGCTTCGTTGGCGCGCAGCGCCTTACCCTGCGGCAGCAGGAAGTTACGGGCGAAGCCGTCCTTGACCTTGACGGTATCGCCCATCTGGCCGAGACGGGAAACGCGTTCGAGAAGAATGACGTCCATGGTTTTGTTCCTTCGGTTGGGCGCCAATCGATCGATGAGATCGACGCCGAATGTCTTGGGAACAGGTCAGGAAGCTTGAGCGCCTTTGGCGCTGGTGTCGCTGTCCTGCCTGTTGCGGCAGTTAGAGGTTTTGACCTCAACCCGGGATTTGATGTTCGGCCCTGCGGCGCCCGTCGCCGTGGGAGAAGAGCGGGCGGCGAACCGCCCGCATTTGAGATATTAGCGAACCACGTAGGGCAGCAGGCCGAGGAAGCGGGCGCGCTTGATCGCCTTGGCGAGTTCGCGCTGCTTCTTCTGGCTGACGGCGGTGATGCGCGACGGCACGATCTTGCCGCGCTCAGAAATGTAGCGCTGCAGCAGACGCACGTCCTTGTAGTCGATCTTGGGCGCGTTGGCGCCGGAGAACGGGCAGGTCTTGCGGCGGCGATGGAACGGGCGCCGGGTCGGGATCTGGTTGATGTCGACCATTATTCTGCACCCCCTTCAAAGCCTTCGCGCGGACGGCGCGGACCACGATCGGCACCGGCGTCGCCGAACGAGCGCGGCGGACGATCGCCACGGTCGCCGCGATCACGATCGCCGAACGAACGCGGACCACGATCGCCACGGTCACGGTCGCCGAAGCCGCCGCGTTCCGAGCGCTCTTCGCGCTTCTGCATCATGGCCGACGGGCCTTCCTCATGCGCCTCGACCTTGATGGTCAGGAAACGCAGCACGTCCTCGGACAGGCCCATCTGGCGCTCCATCTCGTTGAGCGCGGCCGCCGGGCAATTCAGGTCCATCAGCGTGTAGTAAGCCTTCCGGTTCTTGTTGACCCGGTAGGTGAGGGACTTCAGTCCCCAGTTCTCGACCCGGCCGACGGACCCGCCATTAGCGGAGATGACACCCTTGTACTGTTCGACAAGCGCATCGACCTGCTGCTGCGAGAGGTCCTGCCGGGCAAGAAACACATGTTCGTAAAGAGCCATTATGTCCTATGCCTTTCTTCGTTTCTCTCCCGGTTCCCGGCGGCAAAAGCCTCTGCAACTTCTCTGACCCGCAAACCCTCGAAGGGGCAGGGGGAAGAAAGGAGCATGACGAGACGGTCGAGAGCGGAGACACGGGAGGCGGAAGCACTTCCGGCTTCACACGAAGGTTCTGAAAAACCTCCGGCCCTCCGTTCAGCCCCCAGCAAGGACCGGCAGATTGCGGGCGTCTATACAGCAATCCGGCCGCAAAGCAAGCGCAAGCGGCATTCCCGTGTGTCTTAGCCGATGATCGGGGAGCAGCAACGGTCGGAGTTGTGGTTTCCGGCAACCACGTCTTAACCACACCAGCAGGTTGTGTGGAGTTGAAGCCTGGCCATCAACGGTCGATTCATCATCGCCGTGGAAGACGCCCGGCATCAGCAAGATCGTGCTGTTGCTCACCGACGGCGAGAACGTCGTCTATGGCGCCAGCCAACAGCCGACGAAATCTGACTACACATCATATGGTTATCTGGCCGGCGGCCGTTTCGGATCGGATAACCAGACGACGGCGGCACGCAATGTCGACGGCTGGACCAAAAACGTCTGCACGCAATTGAAGAACGAGGGCGTGCAAATCTACACCATGGTGCTGCAATCCGACACCGCAGCCAACCGCGCGCTTTACAGCGCCTGCGCTTCTGATCCGAGCGGCTATTATGCAGTCAACGATCCGACCAAATTGCCGGACGTTTTCCAGCAGATCGCCAACAAGTTCTCGAAGCTGCAATTGACGAACTGAACGCGCGATCCGGGACGGACTGGCCGGCTCCTGAGGGATCGTTGGGCTCAACTCGTATGGGCGACAACCTTGTCCTTGTCGACCGTTTCGGGGAAGAAGTCGGGCGCCGCGTGGCGTTTGCCGAACATCATATCATACTGAAGCAGGCGGAAATCGCGGATCGCCGGATCGATCTCCTTCTGCCGCGCCCAATCGGGCGTGGCTTCGCCAGCCGGCGTCAGCAGAAGATTGCGGTCGACGACACGGTAGCGTTCGCTCATCTCGCCCAGGAAGCCGGTGTAGTATGGATGGCTGATCCCGGCCGTTTTCAGGATATGATAGGGCAGGAAGGCTGGGCTGACGGCACCCATCTGCTCAGCCGGCCCGGTGCGGTTCGACCAGATGACCAGCGGCGTCTCGTGATGCTCGAGAGCAGCCTCGGGCGACGCTTCCTTGCGCGGCGCGACATTGTCCTTGAGGAAGCCGGTTTCGACATAGACCGGCCCCAGCGGCGGCAGATGGTCGCCGAAGAAGGCGATTACGGTGGGGCGGGAGCGTTTCTTGGCCCATTCGACGAGGCGTTCGAGCCCGCGATCGGCATCGGCTGAGCCCTCGGCGTAGCTGAGTAGCGATTCGCGCGCCCACTGGCTGATCGGCGCCTGCACCCTATGCGTGGGATTGTAATAGCGGTTCGGCTCGTAGGGACCGTGGTTTTGCAGGCTGACCGCAAAGAAGAACACCGGCTCGTCGCTGGCGTCGGCCTCGCTGATGATCTCGTCGGTCATCGCCGCATCCGATGCCAGTGGCCCGCGCTTTTGCATTGGCGGCAGCGTCTCTTCCGACTTGAAATCGTTGAAGCCGAAATCGGCATAGACCGCGCCACGGTTCCAGAACCAGTTGGTGCCGGGATGGATGGCGCGCGCCCGGTAACCCTGGCTCTTCAGGAAGGTCGCGAGCGAAGGCGTCGGCGTGCGCACATATTGCTGATAGGGGATGCTGCCTGCCGGCAGGAACGCGTTGGAGAAGCCGGTCAGCGCCTCGAACTCGATATTGGCGGTCATGCCGCCGAACTCCGGCGAGAACATCGAGCCCGAGCGCAGCGCCCGCACATTGGGGATTGGATCTGGCGTGATGGTGACGCCAGGCAACTTGGTCGGATCCCAGAAGGATTCGCTCATGACGATGATGATGTCCGGCTTCTCGGCCGGCACCGAGGCGGTCACATCAGGCCTAGCTATCGCTGCGATCGCCTTGTCGGAATAGCCCGGCGGCGCCGAGACATGCGCCATCGGCACGTTGAGGGCAAAGGCCAGCGCAAAGCCGTTGGAGGCATAGTTTTCCTTCTGGTCCCACATGATCGGGATGATCTGCAGCCGATCCCTGGTCCAGGAGAAGGTGGCGTAGTCCATGATCGAAACGAAGAAGGCGAGTAGCGGCACTGCCAGCGTCAGCCGCGCAAGGCGCCCCTTGCGGCCGAGTGCGGGAACCTTGCGGCGCCATAGCCGCCAGCCGTAGACGAGCAGCGACAGGCCGGCGACGATGCCGACGACCATGGCAAGCGCGGTCATCGGCCGTTCGCGTACCAAAAGCGGCAGCAGCGCGAAGATCTGGCGGGCATAGAGGAAATCGGTCGGATAGAGCGGATCGCCGAGATAGTGCGACTTCTGGTGACCGACGAAAGCAAGCGACAAGGTCAGCGGCGCGACGATCATCAGGCTCTGGTGGCTGCGGCCGAGCACCGCATCGAAGCCGATCAGGAGCAGCGCAAACACGACGATGGTGGTCCAGCCCGGCTTGAACGGCTGCAGGAAGAAGGAGATGGTTCCGGCAAAGTCGCCGCGCACGATCAGTTCGATGGCAAACACCAGGATAGCGGCGATCGCCAGGCTGATCAGCCCATAGCGCACGACCGGCCATCTCCTGCCCGGCAGATAGCCGGTGGAGGGGTCGTCTTCCAGGAACTGTGGCGCGGCCTTGCCGGTGCGTTTGTAACTCTTTGCCACTTTAACTTCCCCACCCAGCGACAAGCACGTCACTCGATTGTCATGGAATTGTCACGCAAAGCTAGCGCCTGTAACGGAAATAAGAAGAGCCAGCAAACGAATCGTGAGCGGTTTTCATCAGGAGTGATCGCCAAAAACCCTTTCGCAACAGGCACTCGGCGGACGAGGCTGCCCTCGGGCAGGGTCGAACCGGGCTTGACTTGGCGCCCCGCCATGCGTCACAGGCAAGAAAAACCCGTCTTCAGGCAAGCAAAACCAGCCCTTGGGAGCCCTCGCATGGCCGTTGCATTCACCTTTCCCGGACAAGGCAGCCAGGCGGTCGGCATGGGCAAGGATCTCGCCGACGCCTTCCCCGAAGCGCGCAGGGTCTTCCAGGAAGTCGACGATGCGCTCGGCGAAAACCTGTCGAAGCTGATCTGGGAAGGGCCGGAAGAGACGTTGACGCTGACCGCCAACGCGCAGCCGGCGCTGATGGCGGTGTCGCTGGCCGCGATCCGGGCGCTGGAATCGCGCGGCTTCTCGCTGAAAGGCAAGATCGCCTATGTCGCCGGTCATTCGCTGGGCGAATATTCGGCGTTGGCCGCTGCCGGTTTCGTTTCGGTTGCCGATGCCGCCCGGTTGCTGCGCATACGCGGCAATGCCATGCAGGCGGCGGTGCCGGCCGGCGAGGGCGCCATGGCGGCGATCATCGGATTGGAACAGGTCGATGTCGAAGCCGCTTGCGCGGAAGCCGCCAAAGGCTCTGTCTGCCAGATCGCCAACGACAATGGCGGTGGCCAACTGGTCATCTCCGGCGCCAAGGCCGCGGTCGAACTGGCCGCGAAACTGTGCACCGAGAAAGGCGCCAAACGCGCGCTGATGCTGCAGGTGTCCGCGCCCTTCCATTCCGCGCTGATGGCGCCGGCCGCGAACGTCATGCGCGAAGCCCTGGCCGGCGTGGCAAAGAACGCGCCGGTGGTTCCCGTCCTCTCCAATGTCACGGTCAGCCCGACCAGCGATCCGGACGAGATCGCCCGCCGCCTGGTCGAACAGATAACCGGCCGCGTGCGTTGGCGCGAGACGGTGGAATGGTTCGGCGCAAACGGCGTCACCACACTTTACGAGATCGGCGCCGGCAAGGTGCTTTCAGGATTGGCGCGGCGCATCAACCGCGATGTCGCCACCGCGTCGGTCGGCACCTCGGCTGACGTCGAGGCGGCCATGGCGGCGCTTGCATAAAGCGTCATTTGATCCCATCCCTGTAAAGGGTGTTCTCTTCTCAATCAGGAGACAAAAATGTTCGAATTGACTGGCCGCAAGGCGCTCGTCACCGGCGCATCCGGGGGCATCGGCGAGGCTATCGCCAGGATGCTGCATGCGCAGGGCGCGATCGTCGGCCTGCATGGCACCCGCGTCGAGAAACTGGAAGCGCTGGCTAGCGAGCTTGGCGACCGGGTCAAGCTGTTCCCGGCCAATTTGTCCAACCGTGAGGAGGTCAAGGCGCTCGGCCAGAAAGCCGAAGCCGATCTCGAAGGCGTCGACATCCTGGTCAACAACGCCGGCATCGCCAAGGACGGCCTGTTCGTGCGCATGTCGGATGCCGACTGGGACAGCGTGCTCGAGGTCAACCTGACCGCCGTGTTCAGGCTGACCCGCGAACTCACCCACCCGATGATGCGCCGCCGCCATGGCCGCATCATCAACATCACCTCGGTGGTCGGCATCACCGGCAATCCCGGCCAGACCAATTACTGCGCCTCAAAGGCCGGCATGATCGGCTTCTCCAAATCGCTGGCACAGGAGATCGCCACCCGCAACATCACCGTCAACTGCGTCGCCCCGGGCTTCATCGAATCGGCGATGACCGACAAGCTCAACGACAAGCAGAAAGAGGCGATCATGGCGGCGATCCCGACGCGGCGCATGGGCACCAGCGTTGAAGTCGCGTCCGCCGTCGCTTATCTCGCCTCCAACGAAGCCGCCTACGTCACTGGCCAGACCATCCACGTAAATGGCGGCATGGCTATGATTTGACGAGGTTCGGCAGCAACGCCGGCGGGTTGTGAAAAGAGACCATTTCGGCTTGGACCTCAGCTATTTTTCGTGTAATGCGGCCCGCAACCCGGCGGTTCGGGCAAAAACCGGTCCGTAGTCGTTGCGTTTCCGGCAGGACCATCTTTCAGCTTGATTAGCGGCATTCTGCCCGCTAACGAAGACAGACAAACAAAAGACGAGGATGCCCAAATGAGTGACACCGCAGAGCGCGTCAAGAAGATCGTCATCGAGCACCTTGGCGTCGATGCCGACAAAGTGACGGAGCAGGCGAGCTTCATCGATGATCTGGGCGCCGACAGCCTCGACACGGTCGAACTCGTCATGGCGTTCGAAGAAGAATTCGGCGTCGAGATTCCCGACGATGCGGCTGAGACCATCCTGACCGTTGGCGATGCCGTGAAGTACATCGACAAGGCTTCGGCCTGACGCTTTCCGCAGTCATCACCGGGGAGGACCTGCGATGAGGCGTGTCGTCGTCACGGGCCTTGGGTTGCTGTCGCCGTTCGGCATGGGCTTCGAGCACAGCTGGAAGGAACTTCTGACCGGCCGCAGCGCTGCCAAGCGCATCACTGAGTTCGAGGTGGAGGATCTTGCCTGCAAGATCGCCCACGTCATTCCGCGTGGTGACGGCAGCAATGCCACCTTCAATCCCGAGGCCGTGCTCGAGCCCAAGGAACTGCGCAAGATCGGCGACTTCATCCTTTACGGGATTGCCGCCGCCGACGAGGCGCTGAAGGATTCCGGCTGGGAACCCAAGACGCATGAAGAGCGGTGTGCCACCGGCGTCCTGATCGGCTCCGGCATCGGCGGCATCGAGGGCATCGCCGAGAACGCGATGATCCTCAAGGAGCGCGGCCCGCGCCGCATCAGC
>NZ_RZTC01000029.1:15469-22849 GCF_004023165.1 Mesorhizobium sp. M7A.F.Ca.MR.176.00.0.0
TCATCAATCTCGTCTCCGGGCAGGTTTCGATCCGGCACGGACTGAAAGGCCCGAACCATGCCGTCGTCACGGCCTGTTCGACCGGCGCGCACGCCATTGGCGATGCTGCCCGGTTGATCATGTGGGGCGATGCCGACGTGATGGTCGCCGGTGGCGCCGAAGCGCCGGTGACGCGGCTGTCGATCGCCGGCTTTGCCGCATGCCGGGCACTGTCGACGGAACGCAATGATTCGCCGCAAACGGCGTCGCGACCCTATGATCGCGACCGCGACGGCTTCGTTATGGGCGAGGGCGCCGGCGTTGTCGTGCTCGAGGAGCTCGAACATGCCAGGGCGCGCGGCGCCAAGATCTATGCCGAGGTGACGGGTTACGGTCTCACCGGCGACGCGCATCACATCACCGCGCCCGCCGAGGATGGCGATGGCGCCTTCCGTTGCATGACGGCGGCACTGAACCGGGCCAAGTTGACGCCGGCCGATGTCGACTACATCAACGCGCACGGCACCTCGACCATGGCCGACACGATCGAGCTCGGCGCGGTCGAGCGGCTTGTCGGCAATGCCGCATCGAAGATTTCGATGTCGTCGACCAAGTCGTCGATCGGCCATCTGCTTGGGGCGGCGGGTGCCGCCGAAGCGATCTTCTCGATCCTTGCCATCAGGGACAATGTCGCGCCGCCGACCATCAACCTCGACAACCCGGAACGCGAAACCGCGATCGACCTGGTGCCGAACAAGCCGCGTGCCCGCCAGATCGACGTTGCGCTGTCCAATTCCTTCGGCTTTGGCGGGACCAACGCGTCGCTGGTCTTCCAGCGCTACAATGGCTGATCGTCCGGCTGCCGGGCGGCGCTTCGGCGTGCCGTCAATTTTGCCATATTCGCCCCTACTCTGCCGCTGGGGATTCGTTGGGCGATCAAACGGTAGGGCGAAATGAACACAAATCCGGCAGGCAACGGAGAATTCGGGCAACGGCCGCCGACATCCGGCCCGATCGTGCCGAAAACGGCCAGCGAAGCGTTGCGGCCGGAGGCTGGCACGCCGCCGCCGAAGCGCTCGCGGGCGTCACGCAGCCAGGTCGTCGTGTTCATGAACTTCGTCATCTCCTCGGTGATGCTGGTGGTTCTGGCGGCCGGCGTCGCGGTCTATTTCGGCAAGCAGGAATTCACCGAACCCGGACCTTCGGCCAATGGCGACACCTTCCTGGTCAAGCCGAGCACCGGCGTCCAGGATATCGCCGACCAGCTCGAACGCCGCGGGTTGATCAGCGACGCCCGGGTATTCCGCCTTGGCGTGCGGGCCTTCGGCAATGATTCCGCGCTGAAAGCCGGCGAGTACGAGATCAAGCCCAGGGCATCCATGCGCGATATCATGGAGCTTCTGAAGAGCGGCAAGTCGGTGATGTATTCGCTGACCATTCCTGAAGGACTGACGGTCGACCAGGCATTGCAGCGCATCGCCGAGGAGAATGCCTTGAGCGGCGACATGCCGGCAACCACGCCGCCGGAGGGCAGCCTCGCCACCGACACGCTGCGCTTCACGCGCGGAGCGACACGCCAGCAGATGGTCGACAAGCTGCTGGCGGATCAGAAGAAGCTGGTCGACGATGTCTGGCAGCGGCGCGCGCCTGACCTGCCGCTGGCCAACGTCGAGGAGTTCGTCACGCTGGCCTCGATCGTCGAGAAGGAGACGGGCAAGGGTGACGAGCGTTCGCGAGTTGCCGCCGTCTTCCTGAACCGGCTTGCCAAGGGCATGCGCCTGCAATCCGATCCGACCATCATCTACGGGCTGTTCGGCGGCAAGGGAAAGCCGGCGGATCGGCCGATCTACCAGTCGGACATCCAGAAACAGACGCCCTACAACACCTATGTGATCAATGGCTTGCCGCCGACGCCGATCGCCAATCCGGGTCGTGCAGCGCTGGAGGCGGTGGCCAATCCGTCGAAGACCGCCGACCTCTATTTCGTTGCCGACGGCACCGGCGGGCACGTCTTTGCCGCGACGCTGGACGAGCACAACGAGAACGTCGCCCGCTATCGCGCGTTGCTGAAGAAGCAGGCCGATGATGCCGCCAAAGCCGCCAAGACGACTGGCACCGGCGACAGCAATGCCGTCGAACCCGCTGGCAGTGGGCCGGCTGACGGTGCCGACGACAGCGGCGGTGACGCGGGCGCTGCCCAGTAAATGAAGAAAGGCGTTGCCCGGCAGGCAACGCCCTGACATTTGGAAGAGCGCCGCGCGTCCGGTTTCGACGCGCCTGCGGCGCAGTCTTTTTCAAGCCGCACTCGCTCTGTCCGGAAAGCCGGTTCAGGGCGATGTGCAAGGGACGTGTGGGCGATATGAATTTGCAGAGCATGACCGGTTTTGCACGTGCCGTCGCCGAGCACGAAGGCACCTCGATCGCCTGGGAGGTCAAGTCCGTAAACGGCAAGAGCGTCGAGGTACGGCTGCGGCTGCCGCAAGGCTTCGAGCGGTTGGAACCTGCTGTCCGGCAAATACTTCAGAAACGTTTTGCACGCGGCAATTTCCAGGCGACGCTGACCATCGGCCGTGCCGTTGGCGCGCAGGCGCAGCCGGTCGTCAACGAAGCCTTCCTGAAGGACCTTGCTGGGCTCGCCAAACGGCTGCAGGAGCAATTCGGCGTTGCTGCGGCGACGTCGGATGGATTGCTTTCGCTGCGCGGCGTGCTCGACATTCCTGAAACCGTCGAAACCGAGGAGGCGAGGGCCGCGCTCGATGCCGCGATCATGGCCGCGCTCGAAGTGGCCTTGAACGGGCTCGAACAGGCACGGCAGGGCGAAGGAGCCGCGCTGGCTTTGCTGTTGTCGGGTCATATCGACACGATCGAGGCGCTGACGCTGCGGGCAGAAGTGGATCCATCCCGCGAGACCGCGGTGATCCGCGAACGCATCGCCGAGCAGGTCAGGCTGCTGATGGACGCTTCCGCCAATCTGGATGCCACCCGACTGCATATGGAGGCGGCGTTCCTGGCCACCAAGGCCGATATTCGCGAAGAGATCGACCGGCTGAAAACGCATGTCGCATCCGGCCGGGCACTGCTGGTGGGCGGCGGCGCGGTCGGTCGCAAGCTCGATTTTCTGGCACAGGAATTTAACCGCGAATCGAATACGCTGTGTTCCAAATCGAATGCCGCAGCCATCACCGCGATCGGCCTGGACCTGAAGGCGGTGGTCGACCAGTTTCGTGAACAGATCCAGAATCTGGAGTAGCCGATGGTTGCCAAGGATTTGGGGTCCCGCATACGCCGCCGGGGCCTGATGCTCGTCCTGTCGTCGCCGTCCGGCGCCGGCAAGTCGACGATCGCGCGCAATCTTCTGGAAAGCGATTCCAGCCTCGAACTGTCGGTCTCGGTCACCACCAGGCCGCGCCGTGGAAGCGAGATCGAAGGCGTCCACTATCATTTTCGGACGATGCGCGAATTCGAGCGGCTTCGTGATTCCGACGCGCTGCTGGAGTGGGCCGAGGTGCATGGCAATTGCTATGCGACGCCGCGCGAACCGGCCGAACTGGCGCTGTCCGAGGGGCGCGACATGCTGTTCGACATCGACTGGCAAGGCGCCCAGCAGCTCAAGGAGAAGATGCGCGCCGACATTGTCTCGATCTTCATCCTGCCGCCATCGATGAAGGAGTTGAAGGCGCGGCTGAAACGTCGCGCTGAAGACCAGGAGGCGGTGATCGAGACGCGGCTGAAAAACGCCCGCAACGAGATCGAGCACTGGAAGGAATATGATTTCGTCATCGTCAATGATGACCTTGACCGCGCCTTCGCCGAAGTGCGCGGCATCGTCGTCGCCGAGCGGCTAAGACGCGACCGCCGGCCAGGCCTGTTCGATTTCGTCTCTGGACTGTTGGACGAGAAGACGGGCTGAGACCTCTTCCTTCGCCCCGTTCACGGGGAGAAGGTGGCCCGAAGGGCCGGATGAGGGGCGGTGCTGGCATTTCAAGGTTCGTGCTGCCCCCTCATCTGCCTGCCGGCATCTTCTCCCCGTAAACGGGGAGAAGAGAGCTACACGGCATTGGTCAGCCGCACGAATTCCTCGACGCTGAGCGTCTCGGCGCGGCGTGTCGGATCGATGCCGGCGCGTTCGAGCAGGGCCTCGCCGCCGAGGCTTTTCACGCTCTGCCGCAGCATCTTGCGACGTTGGCCGAAAGCGGCTTCTGTGACGCGGCCGAGTTTCTTCACCTCGGCGGGCAGGGGCGTCGGGCGCGGCACCAGATGCACCACCGAGGAGGTGACCTTTGGCGGCGGCGTGAATGCCTGTGGCGGTACGTCGAAGGCGATCCTCGCCTCCGTCCGCCAGCCGGCAAGAACCCCCAGCCGGCCATAGCTGTCGCTGCCGGCAGGCGCGACGATGCGCTCGGCCACCTCGCGCTGGAACATCAAAGTCATCGAGGTGTAGAAAGGCGGCCAGTCGCTGACCGCCAACCAGCGCACCAGCAGCTCCGTGCCGATATTGTAGGGCAGGTTGGCCACGATCTTGACCGGGCCGCCATTGCCGGCCGCTCGACTGGCAAGGCCTGTGAAATCCGTCTTCAGCGCATCGCCGGAAACAACCTCCAGCCGGCCGGGATAGTGGTCGGACACTTCGGCAAGAGCAGCCAGGCAACGTTCGTCACGCTCGATGGCGATGACGTGACGCGCGCCGTTGGAAAGCAGGGCGCGGGTCAGCCCGCCGGGACCGGGACCGACCTCGATCACGGTTGCATCGGACAAGTCGCCGGCGGTGCGCGCGATCTTGCCGGTGAGATTGAGGTCGAGCAGGAAATTCTGGCCGAGCGCCTTCTTTGCCTGCAGCCCATGACGCTCGATCACCTCGCGCAGCGGCGGCAGCCCGTCGATGCTCATGCCCGAGATCTCATACCGCAACCGCCTTCGTGTTCGTGTCGGCCAGCCGCCGGGCAAGCTTCAGCGCCGCTATCAGGCTGTCGGGCCGCGCCACACCCTTGCCGGCGATGTCGAAGGCCGTGCCGTGGTCGGGCGAGGTGCGGATGAAGGGTAGGCCGAGCGTGACATTGACCGCCTCGTCGAAAGCCAGCGCCTTGGCCGGGATCAGCGCCTGGTCGTGATACATGCAAAGGGCCGCGTCGTAGCCCGCCCGCGCCCGGACATGGAACAACGTGTCGGCCGGCAAAGGGCCGAAAGCGTCGATGCCATCGGCACGCAGGATGTCGACCGCCGGGCGCACGATCCGCTCGTCCTCGAGGCCCATGGCGCCGCCTTCGCCGGCATGCGGGTTGAGCCCGGCAATCGCCAGCCGTGGCTTGGCGATGCCGAAGCGGCCGGTAAGGTCGGCGGCGGTGATGAGCGCGGTGGCGACGATCAGCTCGGTGGTCAGTGCCTTCGGCACCTCGGCCAGCGCGATGTGGATGGTGACGGGAACGGTGCGCAGGTCGGGTCCTGCCAGCATCATTACCGGCATCGCCTCGACGCCGCTGTGCCGGGCCGCCAGATGCGCCAGATACTCGGTGTGGCCGGGGAAGCGAAAGCCGGCGTCGTAGAGCGGCTTCTTGGCGATGGGGCAGGTGACCACGGCCGAGGCTTCGCCGGCAAGGCAATCGGCGACGGCGCGGTCGATGGCCTCGATGGTGGCAGCCGCATTGGCCGGATCCGGCCGGCCGGGGCTGTCGATGCAGCGGGCAGTCAGTGGAACGATCGGCAAGGCGCGGGCAAAGACCTGCGCCGCTTGCGCTGATGTCGTTTCGACGACCGGCAGCGAAATGCCGAGCAGGCGCGCCCGGGAGGCGATCAGCGCCGGATCGGCGAGCAGGTAGAAGGGGGGCAGGGCGGCAGCTTCGCGCGCCATAAAGGCGGCGATGGCGATCTCCGGCCCAATGCCGGACGGATCGCCGGCGCTCAACGCGAGCGCAGTCACTGCGTTGCTCACGTCAGCGCTTGACGATGCGGGCTTTTGCCTTCAGCTCGTCGACATATTTCTTGCTGAGCGCGTCGGCATCCTTGTCGCCGCCGGAGCCTTCGGCCTGAAACGCCATCTGGGCGACCTTGTCGTCGGACACTTCGCGCGACGAGCAGATGCCGATGAATTCGACGCCGCGTTCGGTTTCGCGCGTGGCGGTGGCACCGCCGACTTTGGTCGCCTTGATCTGCTCGGCCCAGTCCGGCGGCAGCTGCGGCGCCAGCACCCGGCCCAGATCCCGAACGGTGACGTCGATCAGGCCCTTGGCGAATTCGCGCGTCGTGTTGCAGCCGTTGAAGCGGGTGCGCATGGCGTCGGCCTCGCGCTTGCGTTTGCCCAGCGTGGCGCTGCGTTCAGCCGCCGGAACCACGAAGATGACCTGCTGCAGCATGTATTCGGTGGCGCTCGGTTTGGCGCCGCCTTTTTCGAGCATCTTTCTCACGAGATCCTGCTCGCTGACGGCACCGGTGCCGTCGCCAGAACGGTAGCGCGCGCTCAAAGCCTGGTTCCAGGCCATCTGGGCGCGGATGAATTCCTTGAAGTGGCTCTTGGTGACGCCTGACTTCTCCATGACGCCGTCAAGCTGGCTGAGCTGCATCTTGTTGCTCGAGGCAAAGCGCTGATACGCCGCCTCGACTTGTGCGTCGCTGATGCGGATGCCAAGCCGCTTGGCCTCGGCCATACGCAGCGTCTGGTCGATCATTTCCTGGCCGGCATCGCCCTTCTTGCGCTGCAGCTTCAGGAAGGCGGCGCGATGGGCTATGTCGCCGGTGGTGACCGGAATGTTGTTGACGACGTATTTGATCTCGCTGGCGAAAGCCGGCGGCGTCATTGCAGTGATCGACACGGACGTCGCCGCCACGAGCAACGCGAAACCTGCTGAAAAGAGGTATTTCCTCATCGTTGGTATCCCAATTCTATCCCGGTCCCGCCCAATTTCATCTTTCCAGGTGCGCGAAATCCGTGCCAGCCCTATGCGGCGAAACGATGTCGCCGATTGTTACTGGATCGTGTCGATGGCACTGGTCGACGAGCCGAATTCGCCGAGGGTGCGGAACGACAGATTGAAGCCGATGGTCTGCGACACCTCCCTGGTGTTCAGATCGCGCGACTGCGAGTAGGTCATCAGATAAGTGAAGCAGGAATCGTTGTAGGCGAAGCCGACACCGTCCTTGACCAGCAGGCTTTGCTGCAGGTCGTAGGTTCCTGTGCCGAAAACGCGCCAGTTTTCGGCCAGATGCGTGGATGCACCAAGTGTGACTTCGTGGCGGTCGGTGGTGAAGCCGTACAGTGGCTGGGCCTGGATGAAGGCGTATTTGGCGCTCAGCGACACAGGCAGGCCGGAATAGGCGGCCTTCACCTCGGCGCGGCGAACCTCGAAGCTCTGTTCGTCGAAACGGCCGCTGACCGAGGCCGCGAAGCCGTTGGGGCTGTTGATGCCGAAC
>NZ_RZTC01000029.1:22859-30824 GCF_004023165.1 Mesorhizobium sp. M7A.F.Ca.MR.176.00.0.0
ATGCCGAACAGGCCGACATAATCGGATTTGGCCGTGTCGAGGCCGGAGTTGGCGCCGACATTGACCAGATCCGGCGCGGCGAACGAGTTCTCGCCGCCGATCTGATAGGATTGGCCGAAAATGGCATTGGTGCCCCAGCCATTGTTGTACGAGCCGGAATAGCGGAAGCCGACATTGGCGCGCGAACCGCCTTCTACGCGGTCGTAACCGGAGAACTTGTCGCGTTCGAACAAGGTGGTCGCGTCGAAGACCATGCTTTGGGCGTCTTCATTGGGTACTGCGAGACCGCCGACATATTGCTCGTTCGGGCGCATGAAGACCTGCGCCATTGGCTCGATAACGTGGCTGGACCCGCTGGCCATGGAAAACAGCACCGGCCAACGCATCTCGAGGCCTGCGGTTGCCATGTAACGAGCAAATGACGAGCGCATATCGGCCTGCTCGCTCAAATTTGCTGCCATCTGGTTGACGGCGTTTAGCGAAGCCGACGACGCGTTGAGATAATCAACGTCGCCCTGCAGCGCGAGCAATGGTGTCAGCACCAGCCCGCCATCGGTGACGAAGCTCCGCTTCCACTCGGCCTCGGCGGTGAGACGGCCGGATTCGCCTTCGATACCAGGGACACGCTGTATGGGGGTGGAGAAAGTATCATCGAGCTCGTCGCGGCGGATGACACGCGCGTTGACATTGAGCGACAACTGGCCGCCGGCCACCGAGGCATCAGGAATATAGGCATAGTCGAGCGACGGAAGCACCCAAGGCTGTTGTCCGCTTCGCGCAGAGGCGTTGTCGTCAGGCGTATCTTCCTGCACATCGAAATGCATGGCGCGCACGTCGAAATAGTTGCGGCCGTTGAGACCCGTCAAGTAGACCGACGACTGGTGGACGCTGCTATTGTACTTGTCGATGCCGTAGGTGTTCGAGAAGTTCTTGTCGGTCTGCAGCAGCACGTCCCAGCCGAAGTTCCAGCGTGAGTTGATGGCGAACTGCCCCTGGGTACCCATCATGCCGCGGAATTTGTTGGGATCGCCGGCGCTGCCCGAATTGACGTTGTGGCCAGAGCTGGATGGGAAGGCAGTGGTGTCGAGGAAGGCGTCGGGATTCTGCTGGTGTATCCCGGCGATCTTCAAGCTGTACTCGCCATTGTCGAAGCGCTGACGCCACTCGGCCTCACCGAGGAAGCCCTGCTTGGTATAGCCGGTACCGGTGACGGTCAGGTCGTAGGTCGGCGCCAATGCGAGATAATAGGGGACTTTCACGCCGACGCCGAGATCGCTCTTGTAGATGATGCTCGGGATCAGGAAGCCGCTCTTGCGCTTCACCGTCGGGTCGGCAATTTCGAATGCAGGCAGATAGGCAAGCGGAAAACCGAAGAACTCGAAATTCGCATTCTCGAAGCGAACCGTCTTCTTCTCGCCGTTCCAGATGATCTTCTTGGCCTTGACGCGCCAGGTCGGCGCTTTATCCGGCTTATCCTCGCACGGCTCGCAGGCGGTGTAGACGCCATTGTGGAAGGTGGTCAGCACGCCGCCCATGCGTTCTGCGCTTTCGGCGGCGAAATAGGCCTTGTCGATGGTTTCGACCCGCAACGCATTGACGAAGCCGTCGGCGAAGTCATCGGTGATGTCGATATGTTGCGAATTGATCTTGGTGCCGTCGCTGTTGATAACTTCGACGTTGCCGCTCGCGACCATCCGCTTGGTGTTGCGGTTGTATTCGACGCGCTGGGCGACAAGGCGATTGCCACCATAGTCGATCTGCACACCGCCGACGGCGGTCACGGTCTGGTTGTCGTTGTTGTAGACCAGCGTATCGGCCGCCAGCAGCATTTGCGAGCCGGCCGGAACCGATGTCGCCATGTCGCCGACGTCCTGCGCAAGCGCCGGTGCCGGAATGGCGTAGGCAAGCACGCACGCCAAGGCGGTCGCCGCATAGAGGCGCGCCAAACCGGCCTGCCTGTTGCTGGGCAAAAACGCCTCCCTCACTAGCCGTCTTCCTTGTATAGCAGGAAAGTCACCCCGAAGAACATAGCCACCATGACCGGTACCCAGGCGGCTACGACAGTCGGCACGAATCCCGCCACGCCGAATGCCTTCACCAGCACCGAAACGACATAAAGCAGAAAGCCAGCGATGATGCCACCCAGAATCATCGTCGCCGACTGTCCCATCCTAGCAAATCGCATTGAAACCGTTGCCGCGATCAGTGTCATGGCGACGAGAAGGAACGGCAACGCCACGAGCGAATCAAACTGCATGGCAAAAGCATTTGCCTTGAGGCCGAAAGAGCGGGCAACCTCGACCTTTCCGGGCAGGTCATAGAAGGGGATGGTTTCGGGGCGCGCCAGCCGCTCTTGCACGAATTCGGGCTTTAGATTGGTTGGTACGCGATCGGTTGCCGATGCCTGGATCGTGCCGTTCTGGAATGTCTTGACGTCCTGCAATTCCCAATAGCCGTCGCGCAGGAAGGCACGGGCGGCGTCCTTGCGCTCGACGATGTTGCCTTGCGGGTCGAGAATGAAAAATACGACATCGGCCATTTCCAGGCCCTGGTTCAGGATGGCCCGCGCACCGATGATGGTGTCGCCCGAACTGGTTTTCTGCCGGATCCAGGGCGCGGCATCGGCCGAGACCGTATTCGATTTGCCGGAACGCAGCTGGGTTTCGATCTGCTCGGACCAGGAGAATGCGTGCGCGGCGAGTGGATTGATGACGCCAACCGACAGGACGCCGAACAGCAAGGCTCCGATACAGCAGGGCAAGAGGAACTGCCAGGCGGAAACACCGGCGGAACGGGCGATGACCAGCTCGTAGCGCCGGTTCAGCGACACCAGCGTCGCCATCGCCGAGAAGAGACCGACGAACGGCACCGTCTGCAGCATGATCATCGGCATACGGAGGCCTGAAATGGCTACCGCCGTGCCGTAGGTGAAGCCGGGCAGGCCGGTGGTGCGGCCGGACAGCTCGGTGAAGTCGATCAGGAACACCAATGCCAGGAGGCCGATGAAGAACCAGATGGTGATCGTCACATAGCGGAAGAAGAAGTAGCGGCCCAGTGTCCAGCCCATCAGCCGACCCCTTGCCCTGATGCGCCGCGCCTGGACAAACGCAATTTGAAAGCATTCCAGCTGTCAGCGATGCGCGTGGCGAAGTTTGTCATCCAGTCCGCCCAGGTCACCGGCAGTTCCAGTGTTCGGTTGGAGACGATGAACCAGATCGCCACCGCGGAAGCCACGATCGGCACGCCATAGACCATATACGCATATTGCGGGATCTCATCCGCCTTGCTGGCGGCAAAAAAGCCCAGCCAACGCACGAACAGCGATATCGTGATCGCCGTGATCAGCGGATTGACGCGCGCCTCGCGGTGCGAGCGCGCATCCCCGGCGACCGCAAGCGCGATCAGCGCGAAAACCATGGAATAGGTCCATTCCGAGAACCGTTGGTTGACCTCGGCCCGGTATTCGTAGGGGTTCTGCTGATAGTACTTGTCGTTGGCGCCCGGGTTGAGCAGGTACTGCGTCGTCTGGTCCTTGGGCAGGAGCGTCACCGCCGAAGCCGCCGCCATGAAGGCCGACATGTCGAAGGCATAGGAGGTAAAGCGGATGACGGAGAGATCGCCGGTCAGCGTTTTGCGATGGATGACGCCGTCATTCATCATCAGCACCTTTTCACCGCCGCGTTCGACGATGCTGCCGGTCTTGGCGTAGTAGACGAGGTTGACGCCTTCTTCGCGCGAATCGGCGACGAAAATGCCACCCAGCCGGTTGTCGGGAAGGCGCTCACCGATCTGCAGGAACAGCCCGTCGTCAATCTTGCGGAAGGTGCCTTCCTGGATGATCAGCGACAACAGATCCGCGCGCGACGAGGCCACCAGTGCCCGGTTCTTCTGCCGTGCGTAAGGGTCGATGCCGTTGTCGACGGCAAAGGAAAAAACGGCGGCGGCGAGCGCCAGCAACATGATCGGCCGTACGATCGTCCAGCGCGAGGCCCCCGCGGCGTTGACGACGGCGAGTTCGGAATCCGAATTCATCACACTGAGTGTCTGTGCGACTGCCACCACCAGCGCAAAAGGCACCACGATCGGGATGATGGACGGAAGGATGAGGGCGGCGACTTCGAAGAAGGTCAACGCCGACTGGCCGCTGTCTGTCACCAGATCGATCTTTGCCAGCACCTGTGTCGTCCACACGATCGCCAGCGTCCACACAAGAGCGGCCATGAAGACCACGAAAGCGCGGCGCATGATGTAGCGTTCAACGACCTTCATGAAGGCTTTTCTCGATTTTTTCGAACGGCATCATGCCACCGAACAAGGTAGCTGTCCGGCAGCGCCTGCACAACTGGCTCCATCAGATGGTCGATCCGGGTTCTGTCCCACATTACGCCCCCCGGCTGGGCGGAGTGTCGGCGGGAATGGATAAGAAAGGGCGAACATCGATGGTTAACAACAGGTTGCGGCAAAAAGCGGGGCCGTGCCGCGACGAATCGTCATCGATTCCATAGGTCATATGGGATGCCAATTCGGCAAAGTCTTGCCAAATGCCGGAAAACGACCAAATGTCGCGCATCGTTTCGAACCGCTTCCCCAAAAGTCGCGCATTCCCTGAAAGCAGGACATGATGAATCAAAGACCGTCGATCGCCTTCGCCAAATTTTCCGGGTCCCAGAGCGCGGTAAACAAGAAGGGCACTGTCTTCGTGTTCGCGGCGGATGAGGGCGGCCTGAGCGACGTCGCCAAGGCCGGCGATCCCGGCAAGACATTGGAGCGCGCCTTTCCCGTGGCTGAGTTCATGGGCAAGTTCGCCAGCACGGTGGAAGTTCTGGCGCCGCAGGGAGCGTCGCTCGACAGACTCGTGGCGATAGGCACCGGCAAGGTGTCGGGACTGGACGAATATGCGTGGCTGAAGCTTGGCGGCACCGTTGCCGCGTCGCTGCGCAAGGCGACCGAAGTGGCGGTGGTCCTCGATGTGGCCGGCGCCTCGCCGAGTGCGAAGGATGCGGCAAACCTTGCCGCGGGCATTCTCCTGCGCAGCTATTCCTTCGATAAGTACAAGACCAGGAAGGACAAGGACGACAGCAAGGCAGAGCCGAAGAAGCCGGTCAAGGTGACCATCCACACCGCCGATCCGGCCGCTGCGAAGAAGGCCTTCGCCGATGCCGAGGCGGTGATAGACGGCGTCCTGCTGGCGCGCGACCTCGTCAACGAACCGGCAAACGTGCTTGGGCCGGTCGAGTTCGCTGCCCGCGCCAAGGAACTCGAGGCGCTAGGCGTCAAGGTCGAGATATTGGCTGAGAAGGAAATGAAGAAGCTCGGCATGGGTTCGCTGCTCGGTGTCGCGCAAGGCTCGCCGCGCGGCGCCCGCATGGCGATCATGCAGTGGAACGGCGGCAAGCCGAAGGACAGCCCGATCGCCTTCGTCGGCAAGGGCGTCACTTTCGACACCGGCGGCAATTCCATAAAGCCGGCCTCGGGCATGGAGGATATGAAGGGCGACATGGGCGGTGCCGCCGCCGTCACCGGCCTGATGCATGCGCTGGCGGCCCGCAAGGCGAAAGCCAATGTCGTCGGTATCATCGGACTGGTCGAAAATGCCGTCGACGGTCATGCCCAGCGTCCCGGTGATATCGTCACTTCGATGTCGGGCCAGACCATCGAGGTGCTCAATACCGATGCCGAGGGCCGCCTCGTGCTGGCCGATGCGTTGTGGTACTGCAACGACCGCTTCCAGCCGAAATTCATGGTCAATCTGGCGACGCTGACCGGCGCCATCATGGTGGCGCTCGGCCAACATTATGCCGGCCTGTTTTCCAACAATGACGAGCTGGCCGAAAAGTTGTCGGCGGCGGGGCAGGCGACGCAGGAACGGCTGTGGCGCATGCCGCTCGGTGCCGAATACGACAAGCTCATCGATTCCAAGAACGCCGACATGAAGAACATCGGCGGCCGTTTTGGCGGCGCCACCATTGCGGCGCAGTTTCTGCAGCGCTTCGTCAAGGATACGCCATGGGCTCATCTCGACATTGCCGGCACGGCGATGGGGGCGCCGTCGAACGAGATCAACCAGTCCTGGGGTTCCGGTTTCGGCGTCAGGCTGCTCGACCGGCTGGTGCGCGATAATTATGAGCAGTGAACGGGTTCAATCACTATAGGCTGAAGCGATGGCCGACGTCCTGTTCTACCACCTGACCGAATCGACGCTGGAGGATGCGCTGCCAGGCCTCCTGGAGCGCAGCGTCGACCGTGGCTGGCGCGCCGTGGTGCAGACAGGCACCGAGGAACGCCGCGATGCGCTCGACCAGCATCTGTGGACCTTCCGCGACGATTCGTTCCTGGCGCACGCAACCGATCGTGAGGCTCATCCCGGTGAACAGCCGATTCTGTTGACCACCGGCGACGGCAATCCCAACGACGCCAAGATCAGGTTCCTGGTCGACGGTGCGGTGCCGCCTGACCTTGGTGGCTACGAGCGCGCGGTGTTCCTGTTCGATGGCCACGATGCCGCCCAGCTCGAGGCGGCGCGAGGGCACTGGAAGGTGATGAAGAGCGCTGGCCACGCCGTCACCTACTGGCAACAGACGCCAGATCGTCGCTGGGAGCGCAAGGCTTAAGGCAGGTCGCCTGAACGTTCAGGCGACATGCTTGACCAGTGGCGTGTCACGACAATATCTACTGCTTTGCCTCGATCCGGTTATCTACTGCTTTGCCTTGATCCGGTTCATTTTCGTTGTGACGTAGTCGCCGTATTTCAATTTCATTGACTCGTCCGACCGGTTTCGATGCGGGCTCTTGAAAACGTACCATTCGCCATCAGGCGATTTACGCTTGTAGATAACCTTGCCCACTTGGCGATGCTCGAAGCAGGTCATCGAGCCCTTCACACCCCAGGAGCCATGCCATTGCGCGCGGTAGCAGAGCTTGCCGCCGCCGGGAATGAACCACATGCCGTCGCCATAGCCCGACTTGCCCTTGTCGTGAGTCCAGGCATCGAACTGCCTCTGCTTGACGGCAAAGAACCCGGCGCCCTTCTTGCCCCACAGCCACGAATGGTTCTGATAAATCTGGTAGACGCCTTCGTCAGGAACGACCGTGGCTTTTTGCGCCTGCTCGGCGATCCTTGTCGCCGTCTTGGCCGTCGCAGGAACCTGAAAGGCAAGAACAAGAACGGAGCAGGCGAATGCCGCTCCGAGATAATTTCCCACTACCCGTTTCACGAAACTTCTCCACAGATTGATTTACGCCACGCCTCAACCCTCATCCCGAACCGCTGGTTCGAGATGGATCATGATCGAACAAGGAGATTGGAAATCGATCCCGATCGCGTCGGGATCGATCAGCACGATGCGTCTACGGCAGGACGTGCTGGGTCACCCTCCAGTCGGGCAGACCATAGCCACCCAGCCACGGCCACACTTCCTTCTGGTTGAAGTAGACGACCGAAGTCAGCGCCGGGAACTCCGCGTAGGATTTGCGGGAATCTTCCTGCCATTTCGAGACATAGTCCTGCTGTCCGACATAGCCGAGTTCCGCAACGACGATCGGCTTGTTGAACACTGCAACGCGGTCATAGCCGGGCTTCAGCAGCTCAGCGAAGGTACGGTCATGACCGGCCTCGTCATTGTCCTTTTTCTGCAGACCGAACACCGACAGGCCGATGACGTCGACATAGTCGTCGCCGGGGTAGTATTTTTCCAGACCCTCTTCGCCCTTGGGCGACCACATATACTTGGCGGCGGGGGCAGCCTTGCGGCAGATATCGACCTCGCGCTTGTAAGCGGAGATCCAGTCCTTGGGAGCCCAGTTGGCCCAAGTGAAGCGGCCGTTCTTGTCTTCCATTTCCTGAGCCCAGCGAATGGTCACCGGGCTCTTCATCTGTCCCACCAGGCCGCAGATTGCCTGCATGTTGGCGTCATATTTGCCGCTCAAAATGCCGTCGCGCAATTCGGGCGGGGTGATGCGCCAGTC
>NZ_RZTC01000029.1:30834-63492 GCF_004023165.1 Mesorhizobium sp. M7A.F.Ca.MR.176.00.0.0
CCTTCGACCAGGTCCACGGCTCAACCGTAATCAGCAGCGAACGTCCGCGTTGCAGCGCATAGGCGTCGGCAAGCGGCAGCGTCGACAGGTCGACGTCTTCCCAAGGCAGGAACAGCTCTTCGATGCTGGCACTCTTGTCGGCGCTGAAGTCGCCGTAGGGATCATAGGATCCGAACGCCGAGGCGGCGCTGCTCGTTTGGACGGGGTCCGTCGCGGCTACCGAGCCAGCGCCTCCTGCCGTGGGGAACGCGGCGCTTCCGCCCAATGCCAGCGCGATTGCGAGTGCTTTTACTGTGGAGTGTTTCATGTCGATCTCCCATGGCCCCAACCTCTTTCGGAAGTTAAGGCTTGCCCGTGCGCATCGATGCCTGATCGACACGACTACCCAAAAACCGATCGGCTCTATTTGGCAGAATCTGCGGGATTCGGAGCGACCCCATTGGCGGATGTGCGAACCTGGCACAGAGCCACCCAAAATTACCTCTCAAGCCCCTATACAGGGGGCGTTCGAGAGAAAGTTCGCCGCGATACTCACAAATTCGCGTCAAAATCCCGATATATCATCCCTGGCTAATTTAAGAGCCGGTCAGGGCCAAGAGTCAAGCACAATTAACGGTTGCTTAACCTTGACGACGGCAACATGGTTAACGGCTTTGGCCGGATCCCCTCCGACTGCCTCGACCCGTCGGTGAATTTCCAGCACCGAAGAGTTTACCGGCTCGCCGCCAGACTGACTGCTCGGTAGCGGCTATTCCTCCCCCGATACGCGTTAGGTTAACCAAATCTCAATAATCATGTTCAACAAACAATTAATTTAGTTGACGCTAAGAAAGCATTAGCTAATTCTAATCCTGGGATTTTGGGAGCTTCCAGCCACCTTGTCGGCGGAAGCCCAAAGTGGCGGGCGAGTAAGTGTATGAGTGCTTCCGTGCATGATGGCGTCGTCGGCCATAAGAGCAGACGGGCGCATCGATCTGAGGCGGCTCTGGCAGTCACTGCGCAGAAGGGACCCTTTCTGGTGCCCGTGCTGTCGGCCATTCAGCAATGGATCCTGAGACTGGCGCTGGCTTTCTGGTTCTGCACACTCGGGTTTTTCTGGATCTGGTGGCTGAAGCCGGAGCATGTCGAACATCTCGGGCCATACACGTTCGCAACACTCATCCTGGTATGGCTCACGCTCATGCCGTTGTACTTTCTCTTGAACGTGCATGCGTCGAAAAAACCGTCCAAGCTTCACACGATCCCGAAGCGTTCGCGGGTCGCGATGGTGGTCACCAAGGCCCCCTCCGAACCGTTTGCCGTCGTTGCGCGCACGCTCGAAGCGATGCTGGCACAGGATTACCCGCACGATACCTGGCTGGCCGACGAGGATCCCTCCGAAGAGACAGTTCGCTGGTGCGACGCTCACGGCGTGATGATTTCGACGCGGCGCGGCAGGCAAGACTATCACCGCACGACATGGCCACGCCGGACGCGCTGCAAGGAAGGCAATTTGGCGTTCTTCTACGACCACTATGGCTACGAGCGTTACGATTTCGTCGCCCAGATGGATGCGGACCATGTACCGACGCCAACCTATCTGAGGGAGATCCTGTTTCCCTTCGCCGATCCCTCGGTTGGCTATGTCTCGGCGCCGAGCATCTGCGACAACAACGCCGCCGAGAGTTGGGCGGCGCGCGGCAGGCTGTTTCCGGAAGGGATGTTTCACGGACCGCTGCAGTCCGGCCATACGGGCGGTGGAGCTCCGCTCTGCATCGGCTCGCATTATGCCGTGCGGACCAAGGCGCTGAAGCAGGCGGGCGGTCTCGGTCCTGAACTGGCGGAAGATCACTCCACCTCCATGTTGATCAACGCGGCCGGATGGCACGGCGTGCATGCGCTCGACGCCATCGCCCATGGCGATGGCCCGCAGACCTTCGCCGACCTCATCACCCAGGAATTCCAGTGGTCGCGCAGTCTGATGACGATCCTGCTCGAATATTCGCCGAGCTATCTCCCAAAGCTGTCGCCGCGGCTGAGATTCCAATTCCTCTTTTGCCAGCTCTGGTATCCGCTGTTCGCCGTCTTTGCGTTGCTGATGTACGTCATGCCGGTCTATGCGCTGTCTACCGGGCGCAACTTCGCCAATGTCATGTATCTCGACTTTTTGTTCTACTATCTGCCGAACGCGGTCGCGCTGGTTGGCCTGGTGATGCTGCTGAAGGCGTTCGGCCTCTCGCGCCCGATGACGGCCAAGACGATCAGCTGGGAAGGCACGCTGTTCCTCTTCTTCGCGCGTTGGCCTTGGGTGCTGGCCGGCACGCTGTCGTCGATCCGCGACTATCTGACCAAATCATTCGTCGATTTCCGCGTCACGCCCAAGGGCAGCGGCCCCAAGCACCTTCTGCCGGCTCGCGCCCTCACTCCCTATGTGGCGCTGGCCATCGGCGCGGCACTGCCTGTCCTGCTCGTTGAGCACCCCTTCGATGCCACCGGCTTCTACTGGTTCGCCGCCTTCAACGCCTTCCTCTACGGGCTGCTGGTTGTTGTGATTGTCGTAAGGCACGTCATCGAAAACAGGATTCCGTTGCGCGCCAATGCGGCGAAAGTCGCCTTTCAGGGGTCGCTTGCCGTGCTGGCGCTGATCGTGCCCGCCGCGGGCTTCTACGATCGCGGCATGGAAGGCGTCTACGGACTGCAGCAGGGCGCCGGTGGCCTGCGCATCGTGCGCATCGCCTATGTGGTTTCCGGCGCCGGCCAGGGCAACATCGGTGGCCGCAATTTCTACTTCGATCCAGGTTGGGAAACGCGGCGCTGAATGCTGGAGGCGTCCGCGTAGCGGGCCGGCACTCTGGACGGCTGCAGGCGCGAGCCCAAAAGATCAAACTTTAATTATATCCGATCGATTGCCGAAAGGCCGCGTTCATCGTGTCGTTTGCATGATCTTTAATAAGTTTCCCCTAATATACAATCCATGATGTGAGTGGCGATAGGCTGCTCGCGTGGCGCGGAAGCCAATAAAGCAAATAGATCTCCGCGCTGCAACGAATTATATTCGTGGTAGGGGACAATGATGAACAAAGTTAGGGAAAGAAGGGCAAGGATCGGCGCGAAATATGCTTGTGCATTTGCCGCCGTTGCATTGATCTCGATACTCTCAGGTTGCCAGAGCAAGGACGCGACCAAGACCAGCTCGATCGGCACAAAGTCCGTGGTGCATACGCTCGGCAAGAAGGTGCACGACGTCAAGAAGAAGCGGCTGCATCTGTTCAACCGCAAGCCGCTCACACAGACGACCATGGTGACGCGTACGAGGGAGGAGGCCTACGCGGCCTTCGTGCGGCCGCAGCGTGTCGGCAGGCCGGCGCCGGTGAAGGTCTCCTATCGTCTGGGCAATGGCGGCCCGTTCCTGGGCCGTTCGCCTTGGATTTGTGGCCCGAGCGGTTTCGGCCAGCGCGCCAGCTGCCGTTCGCGCTACTAGACCATCAGACCTAAAAGTGGCGGCGCGATTTGAATGAAGGATCCGCCGCTCTTGTCTTCGCCAGGGGGCGCGAGTCGAGGGCGAGAGGTTGGCGCAGACGTTGCGCCTTGCCTCTTGCCCTCAGGCCGCCATTCCTGGGATCAATGAACCCTGCCAGTCCGCCGTCGGCCTGAAACCAAAATCCCTCCCAGCAAGCTATCGATGAAGCCACTGCCCCGGTCAACGCTGGGGACGGAGAGCCTCGATGGCGTCCCGATCATGATGGCCGGCTCGGGCGGAGCCAGCCGTCATTGTCACTGGGCGCCGGCTGCGGCCGCGCGACATAGGCCGATGCTCCATTCGCTTCGTGATAGACCCGTGCCAGCATTTCAGCCAGCACGCCCGACGTCACCATCTGCACCCCGGCGATGAGCAGGAAGAAGCCGGTGAACAGCATCGGTCGCGTTCCAATGTCTTCGGCAAAAAGCAGCTTCAGGCAAAGCAGGTAGGCAAGGATCAGCGAACCCAGCGCGCCAAGCACGATGCCGATGCCGCCGAAGAAGTGCCCAGGCCGTGTGCGATAGCGCATGAAGAAGTACATGAACACCAGATCGAGCACGACCCTGAAGGTGCGCGAAATGCCATACTTGGATTGGCCATGGATGCGGGCGTGATGCGTCACCACTTCCTGCGCGATGCGTCTGGGGGTCGTCACCGTGGCCAGCCATGCAGGGATGAAGCGGTGCATCTCGCCATAGAGCTTGACGCTGCGGATGACGTTGCCGCGATAGACCTTGAGGCTGCAGCCATAGTCCTTAAGGCGCACCCCGGTGACGCGCGCGATCAGCGCGTTGGCGATGCGCGAGGGCAGCCTGCGCATGAAAAACCCTTCCTGGCGATCCTTGCGCCAGCCCACCACCAGGTCGAGATCCTCGCTCAACAGGCGGTAGACCATACGCGGAATGTCGTAGGGATCATTTTGCAGGTCGCCGTCGATCGTGGCGATGACGTCGCCGCGCGCTGCGTCGATACCGGCCTGCATCGCGGCGGTTTGCTTGTAGTTGCGCACCAGCTCGACCGCATGCACATGCGGGCCGTAATGCGCCGCCAGGCGCCTGATCTCGCTCACCGTCGCGTCGGTGCTGCCGTCATCGACCAGCACGACCTCCCACGGCTGGCCGTAGCGTTCCATCGCCTGGTGAATCCGCACCAGGAGCGGTTCGACGTTTTCGGCCTCGTTGTACATGGGCACGACGATGGACAGTGTATGGTCCGGCATCACCGCGCCGTCAGGCAGTCCCGAAGCAGGGATGGGCAATACGCTCATAGGGATGGCTTCCTTGCAGGGCCGACGGCCGGGTTCCCCGGCAGCGTCGATTTCGAGGGAAACAGCCAGGCGATCGCACCCGTGGCGATTGCCGAGCAGAAGATGAACAGATGCAATGCCAGCGCTGCCTGAAGGCCGCTCTTCATGGCAATGCCGGAGGTGAGCAGCGCCGCCGCTGCACCCGCTTCGTAGGTGCCGAAGCCGGCGACGCCTTGCACCGGTAGTATGGCGGCGCCTTCCGCCCCGACGACGCCTGGAAAGGCGGTCGAAAAGGATGTCCCGAGTAGCATTGCCAGCAACCATCCCTGTACGGTGAGCTTCAGCGACCAATTGGCGATCGTCCACCACCAGCCATAGCGCGATCGGCCGGTCGCCTCGGTGAAGACATCGCGCAGCCTGCCGAGTTTCGCCACGATCTTGCCGCGGCCTGCCCAGTCATGCGGCGCACGCGCCCAGCGCGGCAGACACCAGGCGGCAGCGATTACCGCGGCCACGCCCGCGATTCTTATCGCCGGATGCAGGCCCGGCCACACAGCCAGGGCCAGCACGCCGACGACGAAGGCGTCCTGCAGCCTGAACCACAGCAGCGAGGCGCTGGCACGCATGATCGGTATGCCGAAGACCTGGCGCAGGAGCAGGGGAAATGCCGTCTCGCCGCCGCGGAAGGGCACGACGTTGATCATCGCATTGTGGATCAGAATGACGCGCAGGCAGGCGCCGAAACGGCCATGCACCTCCTCGCGGAACTCGTCGCAGACGCGCAGCGCGCGCAGCACGTAGGTGACGAACAGCGCAAGCGCCACGGCCGCGAAAGCGCCGGGCGTGATGCTCGCGAAAGCATCGCCCACCATCTTCCAGCGCGAGTCGCTGGCGACCCACGCTAGTAGGGCCAGGGTCACGATTATTGAGATTGCTCTTTTCAACCAATTCTCCGCCGGTTTCCACCGCCGAGTTCAAATGGCAGCACCGCGTGGCGCCCGAGTATCCCTACCGCCATCCGGGATCGGTTCGCCTGGCCCACCGGCTTGCCGAGTTTCGGCAGGAGAACGCGGCCGCCGAACCGTCGGGACAATATCCTGTCCAAGGCCCACAGCCCCAGACTGTCGCGGTTCTATGGACGGCTGATCCTATAGACCAGCAAATCGTCCGAATCCACAAGCTTGGTTGCGGTCTTGTCGAGATAGTCGATGACCCCGTCATGATGCTCGAGGAACAGCCGGTCCTGCTTGTCGGCGGCGTTCTTGGCCGTGCCGAACAGGTCCGCGCCTTGCGCGCGCAATTCCTCGAGCTGCGCGATCGCGGTGGCATCGTCCGCTACGAATTTCGACCATTCGACATCGCCGCCGCCAGGCGGGAACACCCAGCCACGCGCTCTGCTGTAGTAGACGGCGACGGGATCGCCGACCTCGGGCGCAATGGCGACGACGAGGTCGCCCGGCTGCGCTAACCGCGCCAGTTCGTCGCCAAGCAGCTTGCCATTCATGGCGATCGGCGTCTTCATTGTCCTGACAAGGGGAAAAGTCGACCAGACCAGCGTGACGGCCGCGATGCAGATCGCGCGCAGCACGACCGCCGGGGACAGAACGGGTCCCGATGCAAGCGTTGCCAGGAGAAACGCGCCGCGGCCGCAGAACATCGCGAATGGCACATGGAAGATGTGGTAGTTCCAGGGATTGCTGGTGATCTCGCGCGCTGCCGCCAGATAGACGACCATGGCCGCAGCCAGCCAAACATAAGGGATGGCCGAAAGAGTGGGTTGCTTGGGGTCTTCGACGGGTCTGGGCGGCAGCCAGAAACCGATCGCGATCAGCACCATGAACGGATAGCCATAGAACCACCAGACCGAGGTGTTCCATACGGATTTGAAGTAGAAGCTGTTCCTGAAGAATGTCCAGAAACCGGAATCCCAGATATAGCCGCTGCCCGCGACATGAAACGGCGGATAGCTGCGGCCGAGATAAATGGCCCAGCTGAAATAGGCGCCGATGATGGCCAAGCTCAAAAGCCCCAACAGGAAGACCTTGGCCGCCTGCTTTCGCTTCTTCTCAAGAACCCAGGAAACCATGAGGTAGAAGATGACGGCGCCGGCGGCGAGGCCCGGCGGCTTTGCCAGCACGCCGAGCGAGAAGCTCGCCGTGGCAAGCGGCAGGAGCCAGCCGCTGCCTCCGGCCCAGTATTTCGCGAACAGCCAGACGCCGAGCGTCACCAGGGCCAGCATCGCGGGATCGGGAAGAAACGAGCTGTCGATCATGATCGCCGCCGGCATCAGCGCGTAGGCAAGTGCCGCGGCGTGAGCGTGGGTCTCGTCCCAGCATATGGCCGTTAGCCTGTGCAGCGAAAACACCGTCACAAGACCGAAGAAGGCCGCTACCATGCGGCCGAACCAGTCGTGCCAGCCGAAGAGTTGATAGAGCAGGGCGGTCAGATAGCTGACGATCTGGAACTCGCGGCCCTGATAACTTGGCCCGGGCCCGGTCCAGCTGACCTCCGGAAAGAAGATGTTCCAGCTGCGCTGCTGGAAATTGTCGGCCATCATTGCCGTGCTTACCTCGCGCCAGCTGAAGGCATCGACGAGTGGCAAGGTGATGTTGTGGAACCTGAACACGACCGCAATGAACAGGATGCCCAGCAATATCGCCATGTTGGGGCTCAGGGTGCTGCGAGCAGCCATCTCCCGGTCGCTTGACTGCAGGTATTGCTGACCTTCGGCCTGATTCAACTCCGGGTCGTCCGTCATTTGAAACCGCGTCCTCCCTGACGTCTACGGATGTTGCTTTTGAGCGCGATTGTCGGAGGTAGAGGAATATACGACGCAATTCTTAATTTTGACGATTGCGGCTGCGTGTGTCTCGAATAGTTGTTGTTAATCCGCTTGGCGAAGGTTGACATCACCGTTCTCGCGACTGTTAACTAGTTTCCTAGGCTGTCAGAGCGCTGATAGTGCTACCTTGGGCCAAACAGGCATGCGCACGCCAATTGTACCGACAGCTCTGACCAGATTGCCGCCGCTTTGCGTCGACCGTCGGCAACACAGACCCCGTCGGTTCGCAAGTTGCACGCAGCTTATGTTTCTCCTGGCCCTCTGCGGCCAGACGGCGCTTTCGGGAACAGCGCATGCGGCTGCCGCCAAAGACAGCGGACCTGCGCAAGCGGTTGTCGCCACCGTTCCGACTGCCTACGAGATGTCGCTTCTTTACGCCGATCGCACATGGGTGTGGAAAGACGGAGCAGCCTATTTCGCACAGGGCAATCGACGCCTTGAGGCCTGGACGTCCGGGCCGGACACGGCATCTTTCGCGGCGGGCAGATGGCTGGTCACCAGCAACGGTAAGATGTGCATGGAACTCGCCTGGCGGTCGAAGGGCTACACCGGCAAGCAAAAACGCACCTGCTACAGCCACCGGATTCAGGGCGGGAACATCGAGAAACGCGAGGATCCGGATGGGGAATGGTACAGTTTCAAGCGATCTCCCGAGGATACTTCCGACGAATACCGGAAATTCGAAGTGGGCAACCCGAAGGGCGCGCAGTTCGAAGAGACCCGCAAGCTGGTCGATTCCAAAAATTAGGTACGCAGCCGACCCATCCTGACGAGTTGAACAAAATCATTCAATCCCGCTTTCGAGAGCGGACTGCAATTGCAAGGCACCTGTCAGGGATCTGGCGAATCGCTTATGGTAGGACATCAAGCAGTTCGGCTGGCCCCGTCGGCGCGCCGGTCGCTGGTTGATGGCATCCAACTTTATCTGACAGAACGACGAGACGATGGGCCCTACCATACGGTTTTGATGAAATTTAATAATTAGTGATGTCTAATATTGACGTGTGATGTGCGAGTGGTCACTCATGCGGCGTGAGAGCGGCGAAGCATAGTATGTCGCGATGCGCCCTTGGCTTATACTTGATAGCAAGGGACACATGATGAAAAAATCAGCGATGGGTGCAGTCAACCCAAGCAAAAATATCGTATCTATTAGAAATATCGTGGCTATCGTTGCGGCCGCGGCGGTGATCTCTGTGGTTGCAGGCTGTCAGAGTATGGATGCGAACGAAACCAATTCGGTCCTCGTCAAGCCTGTGGTCCACGCCATCCGCAGCCAGCCCGCGGTCCAGCCCGTGCAGGCCGGATTTCTCGTGCGCTCGCTCCGGGCCGACCTTCCGATCCAGATGACAAGCACAACAGGAACTGAAAATGGCTACGCCTTTGCACCACCGCAACGGATCAGAGCCAGCACGCCGGCGCCGGTGAAAATCTCGTTCAATCCTGGCGATGGCGGCACGTTCTCCGGCGGCTCGCCTTATATCTGCAGCCCTAGCGGGTTTGGCCAGCGCGCGAGCTGTCGCCCCCGCTATCTCTGACCCGTCGAGCGGCGACCGACGTTGCCGCCCTGGCTGGCGGCAGTTTCATTGGCCTGGTCTTCAGTCCGAAAAAAGGAGCGGCTGTCCTGACAATCGTATCGACGTCTGAAAGTTCCGGCACAAAGCCAAGCTGTTCGCGTGCGGCTCCCGGATCGGCGTAGAGCTCCGCCGGATCTCCGGGGCGCCGGCTTCTGAACACTGCCGGGACCGGTCTTGACGTCATTCGGCCGACCGCCTTGACGATTTCCTTGATGGAGACGCCCCGCCCCGTGCCGAGATTGACCGCCAGGCTTTGCCCGCCACCCTCGAGATGCATGAGCGCTTTCAGGTGGGCGCGGGCCAGATCGGTGACGTGGATATAATCCCTTACACAAGTGCCGTCCGATGTGTCGTAGTCGGTGCCGAAAACCTCGATCGCGTCGATGATGCCCGATGCGGCCATGAGCACTCTGGGAACCAGGTGGGTTTCCGGCGAATGCCACTCACCAAGCTCGCCGTCGGGATCGGCGCCACAAGCGTTGAAGTAGCGCAGGATAGCAAATTTCATTCCATACGCGGATGCATAGTCGCCGATGATCTGTTCGCCCATCAGCTTGGAGCGCCCGTAAGGGCTGATCGGATTTTGCGAGGAGGTCTCGCGAACGGGTAACGCTTCCGGCACGCCGTACGTCGCACAGCTGCTGGAGAAGATGATGTTTTCGACCGAACAAGCGCGTGCGGCATCGAGCACCGCGATGGTGCCTGTCACATTGGTTGAATAATATTCGGCCGGCTCGCGAACGGACTCTCCGACATAGGCCAGCGCCGCAAAATGGATCACAGCCGTCGGCCGGTGCGTTTCCATCGCCCGCTTCAATGCATCCCGATCCCGGATATCGCCGACGACGAGCGGACCCCAGCCGACGGACCTCTCGTTGCCGCGGCTCAGATTGTCGAAAACCACCGGCATGTAGCCGGCTGAGGCCAACTGCTTGCAGGTGTGGCTGCCGATGAAGCCGGCTCCACCCGTCACCAGGACTGCCGGCCGGCTCATGAGGCGGCAGCTCCTCTGGCAATGCGGTTTCCGTAGAGCAGGGTGTCAAAATACTCGACGGTGCGCGCGAGCCCCTGGCTCAAGCTGATTTTCGGCTCCCAGCCGAGATTGGCCTTGGCAAAAGAGATGTCCGGCTTGCGCTGCCTGGGATCGTCGACCGGCAACGGCCGATGCACGATCTTCGATCGGGCGTTGGTGTAATCGACGACCAGCGTTGCCAGTTCCATGATGGTGAATTCAGCAGGGTTGCCGAGATTGACCGGGTGGGCGGGCGCGCTCGGCGCGTTCATCAGCCGGACAAACCCCTCGATCAGGTCGTCGGCATAGCAGAAGGAGCGCGTCTGCTGGCCGCTGCCATAGACGGTCAGGTCCTCGCCGCGCAGCGCCTGGACGATGAAGTTCGAAACCACGCGCCCATCGTCGGGCTGCATGCGGCGCCCGTAGGTGTTGAAAATGCGGGCGACACGGATATCGAGGCCATAGGTTCTCGAATAATCGAAGAACAGGGTTTCGGCCGAGCGCTTGCCTTCATCGTAGCAGGAACGCGGTCCGTGCGTGTTGACGTTGCCGAAGTAGCTCTCGGGCTGTGGATGCACGAAGGGATCGCCATAGACTTCGGACGTAGAGGCCTGGAATATCTTGGCCTTGTTCTGTCGCGCGAGTTCCAGAAGGTTCAGCGATCCAAGCACGCTTGTCTTGAAGGTGTGGATCGGGTCTGCCTGGTAGTGCGGCGGAGAGGCGGGGCAGGCGAGATTGTAGATCTCGTCGCACTGAAGATCCGAAGGCAGTGCATCGACGATGTCATGCTCGATGCAGGTGAAGCTCGGATTACGCAGAAGGGTATTGAGATTGTATCTTTTGCCGGTGTGGAAATTGTCCAGCGCGACAACGTCGTATCCGTCCCGCAAAAGACGTTCGCACAGATGCGATCCTAAAAAACCCGCTCCTCCGGCGACAAGGGCGCGTCGTCGGCTTTGGTTGGCGCCCCTTTGGCTGCCGGATTCCAGTTTCAGAACCTTGACAAGCTTACCCATGCTTTCCTCGCACGCACCGCACACGCTACCGCCGGGGCCGGGACAAAGCATCGCCCGGCCACGTTCCTTCAGAACGTGGCAAACCTCCGCGTCTGCGGAATCGCCATCACTGATGTGCGTTAATTGTTCTTTGGCTTTCGCGAAGCTGGTACGACTACACGACCTCCGTGCTGCCGCTCAGCATTCTCTGCGCCCCGAAAACGCGGTCACCCGCTCGGTGTCACCATCGCCGATTGCTCGCCCAAATTGCACATCCCAACATATCGAAAATATACCTGTGGAAATTATAGTCAACTAAATTAGTGATTTCTTAACCAAGTGCGCTCGCGGATGGTTAACGTGAGGGGGCGAGCGTCTCTCGGGCTGAAACACGGCGCATGCGGAAAATCCTCTTTACTAATCAGCATATTGGCTCGATCGACGACAATGTATGACCGGACGCGGAAGCTGTCCCTTGAGGTAGAATCGAAACTTGACAGCAAGGACGACCGAGAATGAGCCGACAGCGATGTCAGCGCAGCGCGCGAAATACTCGGCTTAATTTTTGAGCGCATAGGTAGAACCTTGAATTGTTGCGCGGCCAGGCCGCCAATCTGGTTGCGCTCGCGCCCGCACGGCCCACCTCCAGGTGGCTGCCCGCAACTGGCCATCGCCTTTTGGCCGTCGGGGCGCTATTGGCAAGGTCACGATACGCCATGGTGATCTGAATGCGCTTTCTGTTTGTCCTGATCCTGCTCGTCGGCGCCGGCATCGGTGTCGTCTATCCCTGGGCGATGAGCAACTTCTCCGGCCATGAGATCGGCACCTGGCGGGTCTATGAGCAGGGCCGCTTCAAGCCGCTGACGGTGCCGCTCTCCGGCCGCGATGCGCCGGTGCGGGTGCTGGTCGACCTGACCGCAAGAGCAGAGCGCATCGTTTCGCAGCAGCGCACCGTGCTGACGCTGACCGCCGCAAGCAATGGCCGCACGGTGCTCGCCTCGACGCTGCAGTTCAACCATTCCGACAATCCTCGCCAGGTCAGCCCGCAACTGCCCGACAAGATCTTTCGCGACGAGGCCGGCGTGATCGCGACCGTCAGCCCAGGCCCCTATACCTTCACCGTTGGACCGGGTGATGCCGACGACATACCGATGCGGGCGGTCGATCTCATCCTGCGCTCCGGCGCCGGCGAGATCGACAGCCGTGCACGGCCGGTCGGCTTCGCGCTGATGGCGATCGGCCTGATCGGATTCTTGCTAACTTTGCGCACTCGTGGCGGCCGGCCGGAAAATCCGAACTCGCAGCCGCCACCGCCGCGTTGGGGCAGGGGCTGATGCATGTCGCCCAAAGGTGTGCAGCGGTTTTGGGACAACGACATGCATAACGGCACAAAACAATGAACTACCGCCACGCCTACCATGCCGGGAATTTCGCTGACGTCGTCAAGCATGTCGTGCTGACGCGCTTGCTCGAGTATCTGAAGCAGAAGGATAAGGCGTTTCGGGTCGTCGACACCCATGCCGGCATCGGCCGCTACGACCTGTCGTCCGCCGAGGCGCAGAAGACGGGTGAGTGGCAAGGCGGCATCGGCAGGCTGATCGATGCCCCGTTCGCCGCTCCGGTGGCGGCGCTGCTCGCGCCTTATCTGGAGACTATACGGTCGCTCAACCCCGAGGGTGGCATCCAGAAGTACCCGGGCTCGCCGTTGATTGCGCGCCATCTCATGCGCAAGCAGGACAGGCTGACGGCGATCGAGCTGCACCCCAAGGATGCCGCGAGGCTGAGGACGTTCTTTGCCGGCGATTTCCAGGCCCGGATCATCGAGCTCGATGGCTGGCTGGCGCTCGGCGCGCATCTGCCGCCGAAGGAAAAGCGCGGCCTTGTCCTCATCGATCCGCCATTCGAGGAAGCGGGTGAGTTCGAACGCCTCGTCTACGGGCTGATAAGGGCGCACAAGCGGTGGCCCGGCGGCATCTACGCGCTCTGGTATCCGATCAAGGACCGCAAGGCGATCATCGCCTTCCGCAAGGCGCTGAAGCAATCCGGCATTCCGAAGCTGCTCGATATCGAGTTCGAGATCAGGCCGGCCTCTTCGGAACCCAGCCTCGACGGCAGCGGTCTGCTGGTGGTCAACCCGCCGTTCACGCTGGAGGGCGAGCTGCGGACGCTGCTGCCGGCCCTGCACAGGCTGCTTGCGGTGGGGCGGCCGGCGCACTGGTCGCTGGAATGGCTGGCCGGCGAGCAGGCTTGAGGCGGGCTCATCGACGACCCAGTGACCGTGCTCCTTTGGGTCTCGATATGAACGTGCCAGAGCCATTCCGGTGCGTGCAAATTCGGCTTTGGTCAAAAAGCGGTTTCAAACTGGGAAACCATTGTCAACGCAACCGCTTGACCGCCGCCGAGCGAATCCGCACAGTGCGCGCAATCGACCTTGAGAGGCTGCCATGACTCGCTTCGCCAAATCCGCCCTTGCCGCCCTGATTTCGCTCTGCACCCCGCTTGCCGCGCCTCTCGGTATCACCCAGACCGTGCAGGCCGCCGATCTTACGGTCTATTCCGACGAAGACAGCGGGGTCTGCGGTCAGCCCTGGGTACTGAACAAGATCACCAGCCGCTTTTCCTATCAGGTGCATCACGTGCCGCATCTGCCTGACGTGCAGATCACCGATTTCCGGCGCATCCACCAGCATCGCTATCTGGCGGCCAACGATACCTGGCCGATCGGTCGCCGTTATTGCGGCGCCACCGTCAGCCTGTCCGACGGCCGCGATCGCACCATCTGGTACCTGATCGAGGAAGGCCAGGGCTTTGCCTCGATCGGCGACAATGTCGAATTCTGTGTCTCGGGCTTCGACCGCTGGATGGTCTACAACGGCCGCTGCCGCATTCTGCGCTAGACCCGGTTTCCCCTTCCAATCTCTTTCGCGCCTGTGGCTTGATCGGCTGCAGGCGTTTTTTTCGCGCCGCGTTGACAGCAGGTCCGATCCGTCGCATGGATGTGAGACAGACCTGTCTCACTACTAGGTAATCTCCATGACGCCATCGTCCGCTTCCGGCAAGCGCCAGCACGTCGTTGACACGGCCTACGTGCTGTTCAAGCGCGCCGGCTTCCATGCCACCGGTATCGACCGGATCATCGCCGAAGCCGATGTGGCCAAGATGACGATGTATCGCCACTTTCCCAGCAAGGACGAACTGATCGTCGAGGTGCTCGACTATCGCGCTATGCGTTTCGACCGCCAACTCGACCGGCTCGCCCAGGAGGACGTTCCGCCGGAGCAGAAAATCGGAAAAATCTTCGACTGGCATGCACGCTGGTTCCGCAGCCCGGATTTCCATGGCTGTCTGTTCGCACATGCGCTGGCCGAGTTCGGCGATCCCGGGCATCCGATTTTCGAGGCCGTTGTCAGGCAGAAGAACGGCCTCAAGCGGCGCATGCAGTCTATCCTCGAAGAGATGATGCCGCACGGCCGCGCCGAGAGCGTGGCGGCGACGCTGCTTATGCTGATCGAAGGTGCGACCTTGCTGGCGCAGATGGGGCAGACCGAAGCCGCCATTCGCGACTCCCGCAAGGCGGCCATGGGCATCGTTGCCGCCTCGCGCCGGCCGCAATGAGCCCGCTGGTCATCGGGCTCGCATTGTTTGCGGCGATCCTGCACGCAAGCTGGAACGCGTTCCTGCGCACGGGGGCCGACCGGTTGTGGACCGTCACCGTCATGAGCTTTTCAAGCACGGCGCTCGCCATCCCCTTCGCCTTCTTCCACGACCTTCCGGCCGCGCCGGCCTGGTCCTATATCGTGCTCTCGGCCTGCCTGCAGGTTGGCTACACCTTGTTTCTCGTGGCCGCCTATAGATATGGCGAACTGGGGCAGGTCTATCCGATCGTTCGCGGCAGCGTGCCGCTGCTTGTCACGCTCGGCGGGTTCTTCCTGGCCAACCAGCAGCTCACTCTGCCGCAGACCGTCGGCGTCGCGCTGGTCGCGGGCGGCATCATGGGTCTTTCTCTTGGAAGGGGCAGGGCCGCCACGACATCGATATTCTATGCATTGGCAACGGGAGCGATCATCGCCGCCTATGCGACTGTCGATGCGCTCGGCGTTCGGGCGGCGGGAAATGCCGGCGCTTACACCGCATGGGTCCTGCTGATTTACGGCGCGTTGCTGCCGGCGGCCTTCGTCGCCTGCCGTGGCCGGCTCATTGTCGATCTGCGCGCGCCTGAAACCTGGAAGGCGCTGGGCGGAGGCCTGTTTGCACTTCTGGCCTACGGTGTCGTGGTCGCGGCCTTCGCGCTCGGACCAGCAGGTCCGATCACCGCGATCCGCGAAACCAGCGTCGTCTTCGCGGCCTTCATCGGACGCCTGTTCCTCGGCGAGATGCTGACGCCGCGGCGGGTCGGCGCCTGCGCTATCGTCGCGCTCGGCGCCATCTGCCTCGGCTATCAGCCGTGACGGAAATGCGGATCGCGAAGATTCTGGACGGCAGCCCGTCTCAGGACGGCGAGGGCTGCTGACGATTTTTGCCACCGGCATCGCGCTCAATCTTGGCAATCCGAAGATGCCGTTGTTCTACGTCGCGCTGTTGCCTAGCGGCGTCGGCGCATCGCTCAATGCTGCTCATCTTGGTGTGCTGATGATGGTGATCCTGGCTGTTGAAGCGGTGGTGATCGGCGTTCATGTCATCCTCGCCGGCCGCGCCCGCAGCCTGTTGCGTACGCCAGGGATCGTACGCCGGGTGACCGCGCGGCGGGCGGTGTGATGATCGGCGCCGGCGTTGCCGTTGTTGCCGCGCGCTGAGCGGATTGCCCAGTCGCCGCGTTATTTCCTGCGCGGCATCGCCTGATCGATGATCTTGCGCAGGAATGCGGCGTGGCCGCGGAATGCGCGCCGTCCGCTGGTCGTCGCCCTGACGCGCGTCTGCGGCCGGCGGCCGACGAACAGCTTTTCGATGTCGACATAACCGGCCCTGGCCAGCGTATCGAGATGCGCGCCGAGATTCCCGTCGGTGACGTCCACGATGGCCTTCAGCCCGGTGAAGTCCATCGTTTGGCGCCTTTCCAGCATGTTCAGCGCGGCCATGATCCTGAGCCGAGTGCTCTGGTGGATGATTTCGTCGGCACTCATCGATCGGCTCCGGTGCAGCCAAGCCGGAGGCCACCGACAACCATGCCGCCGCCGTGGCGGACCGTCTTGGCAATCTCGAACGGCGACAGCGCCATTTGCCCCTGTGCGATGGACATCGAAGTACTCCGGCATGCCGTGCAGAATACTCTGCCATATAGAGTAGTCTGTCAATTCACGAGAAACCGGGTCTGCGATCGCGCTTGACAAGGTGATGCATTGGCCGGCTGGCGCATTGCAGTATAGATCGTCCGCCTGCATGAGATGATCGCACCGCTGAGGTTGTGGTCATGATATTGGCGGACGAAGATCGACACGCAAAGCTGTTCGCTGATCTTCGGAGCTTCACGAGAAGAGCGCTCCCGCGGAGTGTGGAGAATGTCGGCGACACATTCTAGCCGATGGTCGAAGATCAGCAGTGAATTTCTGCGACGATCAGCACGATCATGTGCCGATCGTAACCGAAAGTTAAGTTGCGAAAATCAGTCTATTGCTTCGCTGGCTAGCAAGCCGCGAGTCAGATATGCATGAGCGCGCCGGGTCATTACGGCCGTCGGCACAACGGAAGGGGCATCGCATGGCTAAGCAGTCATCCAAAGCGCCGGCGTCGAAGGCACCGGCAAAGAAAGCACCCGCAAAAGCAGCGACGGCGAAGGTCGCAGCTGCAGTGAAGAAAGCAGCACCCGCTGCCAAGCCGAAGGCCGCGGCGGCCAAGGCAAAAGCAGCACCGGCCAAGAAGCCGGCAGCGAAAGCTGCTGCGAAACCGGCAGTGAAGAAAGCAGCACCCGCCAAGGCAGCGGCAAAGCCGGCGGCGAAGGCGGCACCAGCCAAGAAGCCTGCAGCGAAGGCCGCCGCGAAACCCGCAGCGAAGAAGGCAGCGCCTGCAAAGAAACCGGCTGCCAAGGCTGCACCTGCCAAGGCTGCACCGGCCAAGAAGCCGGCTGCGAAGGCTGCACCGGCAAAGAAGGCAGCGGCAGCGAAATCTTCAGCGCCGGTGAAGAAAGCGGCACCTGCGGCCAAGCCGAAGGCAGCACCCGCGAAGGCCGGCAAGAAGTAGTCGCGTCTTCCCTCGCCGGGGGCGGTGCCGAAACAGTCAAGAGGCGGGTGCCTGACAGGCGCCCCGCTCGTTGTTTGGCAGTCGGAAGGCGAGAACAGAGGCGGACGGAGGATATCTTTTCGCAGCTCCCAGGACTTCGCCATAGGGCGGAGTCCGGTGGGGCTTTTTTTGTGTCATTCATGCGCTTGATGAAATGTCGGCGCGAGGCTCTTCGGTCTTGGCTGTCGGCTGAGTGATCCCTGCGATTCGACTATGTGATGAAGCACCGTCTTCATGGAGCGCTCGCCAAACGGCCCCGGCCGATGAGTCGCTGGCGGTCGGGTTTTCCGCTTCTGGCCATTGCTCGATCGCGCCTGATCGGTCAACACTGCCGGCCTGCAAAACAGGAAACCGATCATGCCCAGACTGCTCTATGCGTCCACCTCTCCCTACAGTTCCAAAGTGCGCATGGCAGCAGCCTATGCCGGCATCGACATCGAAACGGTGGCGGTCAAAACCGAGGACAAACCGGCCGAACTGGTCGACGCCAACCCGCTCGGCAAGATCCCGGTTCTGGTGCTCGACGACGGTCGCTCCATCCACGACAGTCGCGCCATCACCCAGCACCTCAACCGTTTGTCGAAGAACGCGCTTTTTCCACGCAATCCCGACAAGCGGCTCGAGGCGGAAGTGCTGGAGGCATTGGCCGACGGCATTTGCGACTGCGCGCTGTCGATGGTTTATGAAAGGCGCACGCGGCCTGAGGAGATGGTCTATCAGCCTTGGCTCGATCGCCAGTGGGCGAAGATCACGGCGGCACTCGACCTGCTGAATGCCAACCCGCCGAAGCTGCCGAAGAAGATTACCGCCGGCCAGATGGCGCTGCGCGCCTGCCTTGGCTATCTCTCGCTGCGCTTTGCCGGAAAATGGGAGAAGGGTCGCGCCCGGCTGACGCGATGGGCGGCACGCTTCGACGAGAAGTTTCCAGAACTGAAGCCCTGCATTCCTGGTTGATAGCCGATTGCCCGGAATTGATTTCCCGGGTTATCGGGCGATCACCCCCCGGGAAAATCACTCAGACACAAAAAAAGCCGGGCGCGAGGCCCGGCTTTTTCGTGTCGTGGCTTGAACGACTTAGAACTTCATACCGACGCCGAAGGTGACGCGGTTGTCGGTGGCCTTGACCTTGCCGATGCCGTCGAAGCTCTTGCTGCCGAAGTCGGTGTAACGATACTCGACGCGGCCGAAGACATTGTCGGTCAGCTTGATGTCGGTGCCGAGACCGGCGGTCCAGCCGAGCATCGTGGCGCGGTCCGAACCATACAGGTCGTCTTCGACCTTCAGGCTTCTTCCGGCGAGACCGCCGGTGCCATAGAGCAGGATTTCCGGGGTCACGGCGTAGCCAAGACGGGCACGAAGCGAGCCTTCGAACCCTGCCTTGGAATTGACGCCATTCTCGTCGCCCTTGACGCCGTTGTAGCCGAGTTCGGCTTCAGCGCCGTAGACGAAGTTCTCCTGCTGCCACTGGTAGCCGCCGAAGACGCTGCCGACGAAACCCTTGGTGCCGACGTCAACATTGTCAACACCCAGATCCTTTTCCTTGGTATGGCCGCTGAAGCCATAGCCGACGTTGAGACCGGCGTAGGGGCCGGCCCACGAAGCGACCGGAAGTTCAGCGATCGGCGCAGGTGCCGGCGGCTCTTCCGAAACCACGTCAGCAGCATAGGCAGTTCCGCTGAGGGCGAAGAGCCCAAGCGCAACGGCCAGCGGCCGTGCGAATTTGAGATTGGCTTGCATTGTTCTTTACTCCTTAAGCCACAGGACACAGGCTTGTTTCTCACGATCGCCATCTACCCGTCCGGGGGGTGAAACGGATCTGGCGTTCGTCGGTTCCAAATGTCGTGTCAAAATGCGGCTGAAGCGAACCTGAACTTGGGTCATTCCCCGGCACGAATGAGGCAGAACCTTGACGTTGCATCTTCGCAACAGCGAAATGGCAGGAACCATCCCATGCTGCGCTGCACACCGCTTGGTGCAAGGACTCCAGCACCCTATATTGCGGTCGTGCGCGCCCGAGTCCAGGGCGGGCCGGGATGTTCAAACGGCCGTTTCGCCACAATGCTGCCCAAGGTGCGAACACCATTTAACGCATGCCGGGCCATATTTCGCCGGCACCGCTTTTTCGGGCCGAAATTGAGGATTGACACCATATGAGCAAAGCCACTGTCACGGCGCTGGTGACGGGCGGGGCCAGGCGGATCGGCAGGGCGATCGTCGAGGATCTCGCCGCGCACGGTTTTGCCGTCGCCATCCATTGCAACCGCTCGCGCATCGAGGCCGATGCGTTGGCTGCCAAAATCATCGCCGGAGGTGGCCGCGCCGCCGTGGTCGCCGCCGACCTGACCGATATGGACGCCGTCGACGATCTTGTCGGCCAGGTGCAAGCAGCGCTCGGGCCGATCCCGCTGCTGGTCAACAATGCGTCGCTGTTCGAGGACGATTCGGTTCTGGATTTCGACTGGCGGGCCTGGGACCGGCACTTTGCCGTCCATGTGAAAGCGCCCGCGCTGCTGGCGCAGAATTTCGCCCGGGCGTTGCCGGCAGGGCAGGAGGGCCTGATCGTCAACATGATCGACCAGCGCGTCTGGCGTCCGACGCCGCGCTACTTCTCCTATGCGCTGTCCAAGTCGACGCTGTGGACGGCCACCCAGATGATGGCGCAAGCGCTCGGCCCCAGCATCCGCGTCAATGCCATCGGCCCGGGGCCGACACTGAAGAACGCGCGTCAGGACGACAGCGATTTTGCCGCACAGGTGGATGGCTTGGTCCTCAAGCGCGGCCCGGAATTGCCGGAATTCGGCGCCACAATCCGCTATCTCTGGGAAGCGCGCTCGGTCACCGGCCAGATGATCGCGCTTGATGGCGGCCAGCATCTTGCATGGCAGACGCCCGATGTGACAGGCATGACGGAATGAGTCCTGTAGACCACAAAAGCAAGCCGCGCGGCGGCGCCGACGATCTGCCCCCCGATATCGACCTCGAGGACGAGGCGGTCGAGGAGATCGTTGAAACCGTCGGTCCCGATGTCGCCTTCACCGCCATCGACTGGACGCCGCATGCCGGCGACGCGGAAGGCATGATCGGCGCCGAGGTGATCCAGACGCTGGTCAAGCGGCTTCCCAACGCGCCCGGCGTCTACCGCATGATGAACGCTGCCGGCGATGTGCTCTATGTCGGCAAGGCGCGCAGCCTGAAGAAGCGCGTCACCAACTACGCGCAAGGCCGCTTCCACACCACCCGCATCGGCCGCATGGTGCGTGAGACGTCGACGATGGAGTTCGTCGTCACCCGCACCGAGATCGAAGCGCTGCTGCTTGAAGCCAATCTTATCAAGCGCTTGCGGCCGCGATTCAACGTCCTGATGCGCGACGACAAGTCGTTTCCCTACATTCTCTTGACCGGCGACCATGTCTCGCCGGGCATCTACAAGCATCGCGGCGCGCGCTCGCGCAAAGGCGATTATTTCGGCCCGTTTGCCTCGGCCGGTGCCGTTGGCCGTACCATCAACTCCCTGCAGCGCGCCTTCCTGCTCAGGAGTTGCACCAACTCGTTCTACGAGAACCGCACGCGGCCATGCCTGCTTTATCAGATCAAGCGCTGCGCTGGTCCCTGCACCGGCGAAGTCTCGCATCAGGACTATGCCGACCTGGTCGGCGAGGCGAAGGACTTCTTGTCCGGCCGCAGCCAGAAGGTGAAGACGGAAATCTCGGCCGCCATGCAGCAGGCGTCGGAATCTCTCGATTTCGAGCGCGCCGCGATCTATCGCGACCGGTTGGCGGCCCTGTCGCATGTGCAGAGCCACCAGGGCATCAATCCGGCGACCGTCGACGAAGCCGATGTCTTCGCCATCCATCAGGAAGGCGGCCAGGTCTGCATCCAGGTGTTCTTCTTCCGCACCGGCCAGAACTGGGGCAACCGCGCCTATTTCCCCAAGGCCGATCCGGCGTTGGAAGCAGCCGAGGTGTTGGGTTCGTTCCTGGCGCAGTTCTATGACGACAAGCCGACGCCGCGGAACATTCTTCTGTCGCATGGCGTCGAGGATCAGGAACTGCTGGCCGAGGCGCTCTCCACCCGAACTGGCCGCAAGGTCGCGATCTCCGTGCCGCAGCGCGGCGAGAAGAAGGACCTGACCGACAACGCTTTGCAGAATGCCCGCGAAGCGCTCGGACGCCGGCTGGCTGAAACCTCCACCCAGGGACGCCTGCTTGCCGGTTTCGCCGAGACATTCGGCCTGGCCAAGCCGCCGGTGCGCATCGAGGTTTACGACAACTCACACATCATGGGCACCAACGCGGTCGGCGCCATGGTCGTCGCCGGACCGGAAGGGTTCGTGAAGAACCAGTACCGGAAATTCAACATCCGCTCGACCGAGATCACACCTGGCGACGATTTCGGCATGATGCGCGAGGTGATGGAGCGACGTTTTTCGCGGCTGCTGAAGGAGCATGGCGATGTCCCGGCTGGGGATGCGGCTGATGGTTCGGCGGACGATATGGAGGACGATATCTCCGGCAGCTTCCCGGCCTGGCCCGATGTCATCCTGATCGACGGTGGCCAGGGCCAGATGACCGCGGTGCGCAAGATCCTCGCCGATCTCGGCATCGAGGACCGGGTGGTGGCCATCGGCATCGCCAAGGGCCAGGACCGCGATGCCGGCCGTGAGCGTTTCTTCGTCAAAGGCAGGGACTCGTTTTCGCTGCCGGTTCGCGATCCCGTGCTCTATTTCGTCCAGCGCCTGCGCGACGAGGTCCACCGTTTCGCCATCGGTTCGCATCGGGCGCGCCGCAAGAAGGAGATGGTCAAGAGTCCGCTCGACGAGATCAGCGGCATCGGTCCCGGCCGCAAGCGGGCATTGCTGCTGGCATTCGGCACCGCCAAGGCGGTCAGCCGCGCGGCCATCGAGGATCTGCGGAAAGTCGACGGAATTTCCGAACAGGTGGCGAAACTGGTCTACAATCATTTCCACGAGAGTTGAAAAATCCGGCACTTTCATCTGGCCTGTCGAATCTGGCCTGTTGACCCCCTACATTCGCATCTGATTTGAGTAGGCAGGCAGAAAGAGTTTCCCAGACATGGCCAAGCGCGCGTTCAACCTGCCCAATATGCTCACCTACGCCCGCATCGTCGCGGTGCCGCTGGTGGTGCTGTGCTTTTTTCTCGAAGGACATCTGAAGTCGAGCGACTTTGCCCGCTGGTCGGCGCTGATCATCTTCCTGCTCGCCTCGATCACCGATTATCTGGACGGCTATCTGGCACGCGCCTGGCAGCAGACCTCCAACATCGGCAAGATGCTCGACCCGATCGCCGACAAGCTGCTGGTCGCCACATGCCTGCTGCTGCTGGCCGCCGATACCGATCGCCATGCGGGCATTGCCGGCTGGTCGTTGTGGGCGGCGATCATCATCCTGTGCCGTGAAATCCTGGTTTCGGGCCTGCGCGAGTATCTGGCGGCGCTGAAAGTCTCGGTGCCGGTGACGCAGTTGGCAAAATGGAAGACCGCCATCCAGATGGTCGCCATAGCGTTCCTCTTGGCCGGACCGGCCGGCGACAAGATCTTTCCGCTGACCACCCAGACCGGGCTGGTGCTGCTGTGGATCGCGGCGCTGGTGACACTCTATACGGGCTACGACTATTTCCGCGCCGGCCTCAAGCACATCATGGACGAGTGAGATGACGACACGGCTCATCTATTTTGCCTGGGTGCGCGAACGCATCGGCATGGCTGAGGAGGATGTCGACCTGCCTGCGGGCATCGAGACGGTGACCGATCTCCTGCGCTGGCTGAAATCGCGCGGCGATGGCTACGAGCACGCTCTGCAATATCCCGACGTGATCCGCGTCGCCATCAACCAGGAACATGTCGAGCACCGCGAGAAGATCGCGGGCGCCCGCGAAATCGCGCTGTTCCCGCCGATGACCGGGGGCTGACATGAGCGGCGCGGTCTTGCCTGTCGTGCGCATTCAGCGCCAGGATTTTGACGTCGCCGCCGAGATCGCCAGACTGACGCAAGGCCGCGCCGATATCGGCGCCGTGGTGACCTTCTCCGGCCTTTGCCGCGACGAGCAGGGCGCGCTGTCGGCGCTTGAGCTCGAACATTATCCCGGCATGGCGGAGGCCGAGATCACCCGCATCGCCACTGAAGCGGTTCAGCGCTGGCCGCTGCAGGGCCTCACCGCCATCCACCGCCACGGCAAGATCGCGCCCGGCGAGAACATCGTGCTGGTGGTGGCAGCCTCGGCGCATCGCCATGCGGCGTTCGAGGCGGCGAATTTTCTGATGGACTATCTCAAATCGCGCGCGCCTTTCTGGAAGAAGGAGCATCGGGCTGACGGCTCGGAGGGTGGCTGGGTCGAGGCCAAGGAAGCCGATGCAAGGGCAGCGCAACGCTGGAAACCGTAAGATCCGCCGCAGCCATGCATTGACCGCAATCCTTTGGCCAATTGGCGGGATTGGTAAGCCCGGGCATTGGCAACCCTGGGCATTGGCAGCCCGGGGCATTGGCAGCCCGGGGTGAGGGAGATGGTCATGCTGGACAGGATCGCGGAGTTCTTGATCTTCGGTTTCGTGCCTCTGGTCGTCGGCATATTGGCCGTTCCGGAGCAGTCTGTTGCCGCCGAAAGGGCCGTGAGTGCCGCCGAAAGGGCCGTGAGAGGCGAGGTGATCTATCGCGAGCGCATTGCCTTGCCGCCCAGTGCCGTGCTCTCCGTCCAGCTGGCGGACGTGTCGCTGGCCGACGCGCCGGCCACCATCATCGGTGAGCAGCAAGTAAAGCCGGCAGGCCAGGTGCCGATCAGCTTCGAGATCAAATTCGACCCTTCGGTCATCCGGTCGCAGATGACTTACGCGTTGCAAGCCCGCATCACCGTCGACGACAAGCTGCTGTTCATCTCCGATATGCGCCATCAGGTCGATCCGTTGGCCGACGTGCCGCAGACCATCATGCTGAAGATGGTCACCCCGAGTGCCGAGCCGACGGCTTCCGTCTTCGACCAGCTCTGGCTGGTCGACTATATCGACGGCATCGGCGCTATTGCTGCCCCGCAAGCGACGTTCAGGGTCAGCGGGGCCGGCAAGGCGGGCGGCAGCGGCCCCTGCAACACCTACTTCGCCACCGCCAAACTCGATGGGCAAACGATCGCGATCAGGGACATCGGCTCGACCTACAAGGCCTGTGCGCCCGAGGTGATGGCCGAGGAAAAGGCGCTGTTCGATGCGTTGGCCAAGGCGGCGTCATACCGTGTCGATGCCGGAAAGCTCATCATATCAGACAAGGATGGCCGCGAGATCCTGCGCTTCAGCGCGGCGAGCTGACCCCGACGAAAAAGGCCGGCGAAACGCCGGCCTTTTCACGTAATCCAAGGTCTGGACTATCGCTCAGCCGACGATCTCGGTGTCCGAGAACCAGTACTTGATTTCTTCTGCCGCAGTCTCCGGCGCGTCGGAGCCGTGCACCGAGTTTTCGCCGATCGACAGCGCGTGAACCTTGCGGATGGTGCCTTCGGCGGCGTTGGCCGGGTTGGTGGCGCCCATCACTTCGCGGTTCCTGGCAATGGCGTTCTCGCCTTCCAGCACCTGGACGACGGTCGGTGCCGACGACATGAATTCAACCAGTTCGCCGAAGAAGGGGCGGTCCTTGTGGACGGCATAGAAGCCTTCCGCTTCGCGGCGGCTCATCCAGACCCGGCGCGAGGCGATGACGCGCAGGCCTGCCTCTTCCAGCATCCTGGTGATGGCACCAGTGAGATTGCGCCGGGTTGCGTCCGGCTTGATCATGGAAAATGTGCGTTCGAGCGCCATGGGTCGTCCTTGTCTGAGAATGGAATTGAGAGTGGCGGGCTCTATACAAGCCGCCCGGCCCATTGCCAAGGGGTGAGGCCAAAGGGGTGAGGCCAAAGGGGTGAGGGATGGTCCGCGAAGCGGACGGAAAGCCAATTGCTTGGCTCCGAGCGACGAACGGTGAAAGCCCGGTCCGCCTTCGGGCGGATTGAAAGGTCCAGTGGACCTTTCAAAGGGTTTGAACGCCCGAAGGGCAGGGAGCGATAGCGAAGGGCAGGCCGCTGCGCTTTTCTGTGCTCCCGAAGCCGAGATCAGACGGCTACACAGCAACGCGTTGCTTGCTATACTCGCGTGTCGGCGCCGCGCTGAGGTCGGGCCGTATGGAGACACCATGACCATGACAGACGATCGTCAGGAACGCATTCGCAACCGTGCGCACCAGCTCTGGCTGCAAGAGGGCCAGCCGGCTGGACATCATGAGCGCCATTGGCATCAGGCGGCCGCCGATGTCGACCAGGAGGACGCCGCGGGCAAGTCGGCGGCCAAAAAGCCAACCAGGAAGGCAACTGGCGCCGCCAAGGCAAAGGCCGCCCCCAAGGAGGCAAAGGCTGCCACGAAGGCCGGCAAGCCAAAGAAGGCGGCGGCCAAGTAAGCTTTACGGCGTCAAGCCGCGGCGGCGATCTTTCGTCCCAGCCCGCCATGCAGGTCGAGGCAGCGGGCGAACCACTGCGCCACCACGTCGCCGTCGTCGAGCAGTTGGTAGGGCGAGGCTATGCGCGCCCATTGCAGGGCGCCGAAGACGATATAGTCGCTGAACAGCGGCGCCGCGCCGCCGATGAATGGCTGATAGGAGAGCATCGAGCGCAATGGCTCCAGCGAGGCTCTGAAATTGCCGAGCCCAGCTTCCCTGGCGGCCTTCACCTCCTCCAGCCGCTTGCCAAGACGCTGCTCCCGGCTCTGGCGGAAATAGACGGCGTTTTCCGCGTCCTGCATGGCATGGAGGTCCATGATCGCCGCGGTGGTCACGTAGGGATGAATGGTCACTTGCGACCAGCGTTCGACGAAGCGCGCCATCGCCTTGCCGCCTTCACCGCCAAACAGCGTCGGCCGGTCCGGATAGGCCTCATCGAGATAGAGCGCGATGGCGAAGGAATCCGCGACGACCGTCTCGCCGTCCCGGATCACCGGAACGGTTTTCGAAACGCCGCCCTCGACAGCGGGCACCTCGAGAAAGCGCGTCGGTACGGTCGATATGTCGAGCCCCTTGTGGGCAAGCGCCATCACCACCTTCCAGCAATGCGGGCTGAACGGACGTGTGGTGTCGCGTCCGACGAGATCATAGAGCAGAATGGTCATTGGCGGCGGCGTTCCTGCGGGTTAGGTAGGCCCCGCATCGACGTGAGCCGAGGGAAGCCATGAGACAGCATTTCATGATGTTTGCGGCCTATAATCAATGGGCCAACGGTCGCATCTATGATGCCGCCGCCGAACTCGATGACGAGGAATTCAACCGCGATGTCGGCGCCTTCTTCGGCTCGATGATGGGCACGCTCAACCACCTTTTGACGGCCGACCGGATCTGGATGAAGCGCTTCACCGGCGAGGGCGACGCGCCGACGACACTGGATGCCATCCTGCATTGGGGGTTGACCGGCCTGCGGGCGGCGCGTGAAGCCGAGGACAGGAGGATCATCGATTGGGTCGGCGGCCTCAATGACAAGGCGTTGACGGGCCGCTTCACCTACATGACCGTTTCGGACATGCGCACCGTCTCGCAAAGGCTGGCGCCGGCGCTGGATCATGTCTTCAACCACCAGACCCACCATCGCGGCCAGGCGCATACGATCCTGACCATCCTGGGACGGCCAAGCCTGGGGTTGGACCTGATGCTTTTTCAGCGGACCGAGGAGGGCAGAGCTTTCGCCTGATTCGGTGCCGTCCGAAGGTCGAAGAGCTTGCGCCTACTATCGCTGCATTTTGTGCTGCAGCATTGTCTTTGCATCTGAAATTAGCCGGCACACCGGATACTTGCCCGAGATTCAGGCGGCCGTCGAAGCCTCGCCCCTGATTTCGCTGTCCAGTTGGCACTGCGTCAGAGCCGCTTCCGCCATCACCCACTGCTTGAACAACTGGACCTTGCGTGCGGCAAGGCCTCTCAGCGGGGAAACAAAATACCAACCAGCCGTGTTCGGGTGGTGGACGGCGAAGGGAGCCACCAGCCTTTCGGCGCGGATGTCGCTGGCCATATAGGCACGGTTGGCCACCGCAAAGCCCATCCCGGAATTGGCTGCCTCGTAGGACATCATGCACGAGTCGAAATAGATGCTCTTGGTCTCGCTGAGCACGAAGCTGGCGCCGGCGAAACCAAGCCAGGATTGCCAATTCTGGGTGCAGGTGTCGGAATGCAGCAGGGTGAAGTGCTTGAGGTCGTCCGGTGTCACCTTCGACAGCCGCTTATCGCCGAGAACTTCGTGGAACAGCTTGCGGCTGCACACCGGTGTCAGGTCTTCGCGAAACAGCAGATCGGATTGCAGCCCGTGAAAGTGACCGTCGCCATAACGGATTTCGAGATCGAATTCCGAGGCCGTGAACTCATGCGTCGCGTAGGAGGTCGAGACCCGCATTACGATATCGGGATATTGCTGCTGGAACAGCGGCAGGCGCGGAAACAGCCAGCGTGCCGCAAAGGTCGGCAGCACCGATATTTTTAGCACATGCTCCTGCGATTGCCCGGTCGCTTCCATGCTGGCGGCGACGATTCGCTCCAGCGCCTCGCGAACGCGCGAGACATAGGTCTCGCCCTCCGGCGTCAACGACACCGCATTGCCGCCGCGCTGGAAAATCTTGAAACGAAGCTGATCCTCAAGGCTTTTCACGCGCTGGCTGACCGCTGAAGCGGTAATAAACTGTTCTTCGCCGGCACGCGTGAAATTACCGTGCCTCGCAGCACTCTCCACGATTTTAAGCGAATTGAGGTTGACCTGACTGAGCAGACGCACGGTTTCGACCTTAAGCTTGGCTTACACTAGCACCAGCATTCCTAATTTTACAGGGGTGGGTGAATTAATCGACTGTTTACCAAGTGTTGCCCCCATCCTGGAGAAGTACAATGAACGCCCATACCATTCCCGAACTGCGTTATGCGATGAGCCGCGAAGCCATTATCGGCCATGAAACCGCCTGGAAAGTGTCGAGTTTCGGTGTCGCGCAATATTTGCACGGCTATGACCCGGCACTGCTTGCAGCTATCGAGGAGGCTGCCCTGAAGCTCAAGGCCAGCCATGCCGTGCACAAGCACCTCGATCTGACCTTCATCACCGGGGCCGACCGTTTCATCCCCCAGATCAAGGAATTGCTGCATGACAAGCTGCGCCTGGAGCGGCTGTCCGACATGATGGGCACCAAGCTGGAGCCCTATCCGCTATCGATCGTCGGCTCGACGGTCACCTTCATGAATCCAAAGGACGGCGCCGTGGAGTGGCATTGCGATGGCGTTCCGGTCACAGAGCTCATTCCGCTGTCGATCAGCAATCCGCTGGTCGGCGGCCACCTCGAAATCTACTGCGACGACTCCGAAACCGGCCGCGCCATTCTCGAAGCCGGCCGCGAAATCCCGCGCAACAGTGTCATGCGCATCGATCACAAGATGAACTACGCGACGCTCGGCCAATTCCTGGGCGTCCTGCATCGCACCGCTCCGATCCGGTTCGGCGAGCGCGTCACGCTGGTGCTCAACCAGCGCTCGGTGGCCAAGCCCTATGTCGACGATAACAGAATGTTCTATCTCGCCGCCGACAACGACCACGACCGTGAGTGGGTCAGCGAACTGGCCGAAGATGTCTGGACCAATCAGCTGCCGGCCTATCGTCGGTTCGAGGCGGAGCATCCCGTGCCCACCGCCGTCGAGGCACCGGTTCCGGGCGGCGCCAGGGAATCATGGTAATGAACCATGACCCCGATAAGTCGGAACCGGTTTTCGGACAGGATCATGGTCGAACAGCAACATAGAGTCCCATGCCGATTGTTTCGGCAGGGATCCGGCTCGATATCCGCGTTGGTCTTCGCTGCCGGTGCGGTGGCGTTGTGGTCCACCAATGCCCTGGTCGGCAAATCCCTGCTGGCCAGCCACCCGGTGTCGCAGGTCCAGTTCCTGCAATTTGCAGGCGCAGCACTCGTCTTCGCCGCTATCAGATTGATGAGCCGCGAAAGAGTAGTACCGGTCACCGCCGGGGCGGCGCTCATCTCTCTCGCGGTCGGCTTCATCGGCCTGGTCGGCACCATGGTGCTGCAATACATCGCCTTCGCTTCGATGCCGGTGATCGAGGCCAATCTGGTGGCCTACACCTGGCCGTTGATGGTCGCGGCGGCAGTCATTGCCTTGGAAAATCCGCGGCGTCCGGCACTGTTGGGTCTCGCCGCGGTGGTGGGCTTCATCGGCGTTGCACTGGTGATTTCGGGAGGGCGCAACCAATCCTGGTTCGAAGGCGATCTGGTCGGCTATCTCGCCGCATTCGGGTCCGCGCTATGCATGGCCTTCTATTCGATCATGGTGGGACGGGTGGCCACTCCAGCGGATCGCCTGTTGCTGCCATCCTCTTTGATTGGCGTCGCTTTGATGTTTCTGTGGTGCGCTCGCGACGGTTTCACCTGGCCCGTCGGCGGGGATCTGGCCCTCGGCCTTTATCTCGGCGCCGGTCCGATGGGCCTGGGCTACTATTTCTGGTCGCGCGCCTTGAAGCTTGAAGGCAGCGGCAGGGTCGCGGTGGTCGCCTATCTCACGCCGATCGCCTCGACCCTGCTTTTGACCTTATCCGGCGAACGGCTGACGGTGACGGCCATTGTCGGAGCCATCCTCGTCATCGGCAGTTGTGTCGCGGTCGGTGTGGAACGTTCGGAGGTCGAAAACCATGTTTGACGAGAATGAGCGTCTGGCCATTCAGAAAGCGCATTGGCTGATCGACGAATTCGGCGCCGAGGCACCGCTCTACGCCGCGATGAGGGCCGAAAAGGCCATAGAACAAAAGGATTTCGCGCGTTGCGCCCGCTGGAAGCGTATTCTGGAGATATTGGACGAAAGTCCTGCCGCTAAGTCTGCTGGTTCCAAGTATTAGATTTTCTAATTTGCACGGCGTCGATTTCGCATGAATGCTATTTTTGCCGATTCTTCATTCTTTTATGAGACTTGGCGGTCCGTTGGGGGACGCGGTTAAAGAGATACATCGACACAAGTCTTCGCTGGGGTGGAGGATTTTGTCGCAAATAAGGTGAAAGAATTGTCAAATATCGATGATAAGACCGTTATCGAGCTGACGGCCGATATTGTCTCGGCCTATGTAGGCAACAATCCGCTTCCTGCTGCCGGCCTGCCTGAGTTGATTGCCAGCGTCAGTGCTTCGGTTCGCAAGCTCGCTGGTGCAGTTGTCGCGGAAACTCCAAACCTGGTTCCGGCAGTCAATCCGAAGAAGTCGGTGTTTCCCGACTACATCATTTGCCTTGAGGACGGAAAGAAGTTCAAGTCGCTCAAGCGGCATCTGCGGACCGACTACGGCCTGAGCCCGGACGATTATCGGGCCAAATGGGGCTTGCCGCCGGACTATCCGATGGTTGCGCCAAACTACTCGGCGACGCGATCGGCGCTGGCAAAGTCGACGGGACTTGGCCGCAAGCCGGCAGCAGCGCCGGCCGCTGTCGCCAAGGCAACGAAGCGCAAGGCGACTGCCTGAGAGCAGGCAAGCCACTGTTCGGCTGCTTTGACGACGCCCTCGCTGGCGTCGTTTCGAGGCCTTGTGCGGCCAACTGGCCGGCAAGGCCTTGCGAAGCGTTGATGTCCGGTGCAAAAGCGCGGCCATGCTGATCATCAACGACCTATCGCTCCGCATGGCCGGACGCCTGCTTCTCGACCATGCCTCGCTGACCTTGCCGGCCGGCACCAAGGCCGGCCTTGTCGGCCGCAACGGTACCGGCAAGACGACGCTGTTCAAGGCCATCACCGGCGATTTCCCGTCCGAGACAGGCTCGATCAGCCTGCCGAAGAGCACCCGCATCGGCCAGGTGGCGCAGGAAGCGCCGGGCACCGAGGATGCGCTGATCGAGATCGTGCTCAAGGCCGATCTCGAACGCACGGCGCTGCTCGAAGAAGAAAAGACGGCGACCGATCCGCACCGCATCGCCGACATCCATATGCGGCTGGCCGATATCGACGCGCACTCAGCCGAATCCCGCGCCGCCACCATTCTCGCAGGCCTGGGCTTCGACGACGCTGCGCAACGGCGTCCGGCCTCGTCCTTCTCCGGCGGTTGGCGCATGCGCGTGGCGCTTGCTGCGGTGCTGTTTGCCGAGCCGGACCTGCTGCTGCTCGACGAGCCGACCAACTATCTCGATCTCGAAGGCACGCTGTGGCTGGAAAACTACGTGTCGAAATATCCGCACACCGTGCTTTTGATCTCGCACGACCGCGACCTGCTCAACCGCGCCGTCAATTCGATCGTCCACCTCGACCAGAAGAAGCTGACCTTCTGGCGCGGCGGCTACGACCAGTTCGAACGTCAATATACAGAGCAGAAGGAATTGCAGGAGAAGGGCCGGGTCAAGCAGGAGGCCGCGCGCAAGCACATGGAATCCTTCGTCGAGCGGTTCCGCGCCAAGGCCTCCAAGGCGAGACAGGCACAGTCGCGCATCAAGGCACTGGAAAAGATGAAGCCGATCGCGGCCCTCGTGAACGATTCGGTGCGGCCGTTCTCCTTCCCCGAGCCGGTGAAGACGGTGGCCTCGCCGATCGTGGCGCTGAACAACGTCAATGTCGGCTACACCGAGGGTCAGCCGATCCTCAAGAAGATGACGCTGCGCATCGACGCCGACGACCGCATCGCGCTGCTCGGCGCCAACGGCAACGGCAAGTCGACCTTCGCCAAATTGCTGTCCGGCCGGCTCAAGCAGGAGAGTGGCACCATGACGGTGGCGCCCGGGTTGAAGGTGGCGATCTTCGCCCAGCACCAGCTCGACGACCTCCGGCCGGACGAAAACGCCTACGAGCATGTCCGCCGGCTGATGCCGGAGGCCCCGGAATCGAAGGTGCGCGGCCGCGTCGCCCAGTTCGGCCTCACGACCGAGAAGATGAACACCGCCGCCAAGGATCTGTCGGGCGGCGAGAAGGCGCGGCTGCTGATGGGGCTGTCGGCCTTCGAGGGCCCAAACCTGTTCATCCTCGACGAACCGACAAACCATCTCGACATCGATAGCCGCGAATCGCTGATCCATGCCCTGAACGAATTTCCCGGCGCCGTGATCCTGATCTCGCATGATCGCCATCTGCTGGAGGCAACCGCCGACCGCCTGTGGCTGGTCAAGGACGGCGCGGTCAACCCCTATGACGGCGATCTCGAGGACTACAAGACGCTGGTCACCGGCGTCTCCGGCGACCGCCGCGGCAAGCGCGAGGCCGACAAGGCATCAAAAGCCGACCGCCGCCGCGATGCGGCGGCTCGCCGCGCTGCCTTC
>NZ_RZTC01000029.1:63502-63742 GCF_004023165.1 Mesorhizobium sp. M7A.F.Ca.MR.176.00.0.0
AGGAGATCCGCGCCACCGAAGCGCTGATGGACCGCATTCGCAAGCGCATCGACGGCATTGAGGACGAACTGTCCAATCCGGCGGTCTACGAGAAGGATCCCTCGACGGCGACACGGCTGGCGAAGGAGCGCTCGCAACTGGCCCAGACGCTGGCCGGCCACGAGGAAAAGTGGCTGACCATGTCGGCAGAGTATGAGGAAGGCACGGCGGAGTGATTACCCTCCCCCTTGTGGGGAGGGT
>NZ_RZTC01000291.1:0-1029 GCF_004023165.1 Mesorhizobium sp. M7A.F.Ca.MR.176.00.0.0
CTGCTTATGGCGTCAGGCCTTGCCGAAGGCAAGGCTTTTGCCACGGCGTGCGCGCAAATGGCTTGCCTAAAGCCCGACACAAGCCTGTGATCCTGCCGGTCGCTGCATGCACGCTTGCCAAGCCTTTGCGGTATTTCTAAAGCTCTGCGCGCCCATGCCTGCATCCAGCCCGGCTTGAGGCCAAGGAGGTGACGATTGGCCACGGAATTGCCGACCACCGACATTCGCATCAGCGCCGAGGCGATTCGCCACCGCAAGGGCGGCACGCCGATCGTTTGCCTGACCGCCTATACCTATCCCATCGCCCGTCTGCTCGATCACCATGTTGACCTGCTTCTGGTCGGCGACAGTGTCGCCATGGTCCTGCATGGCCACAAGACGACTCTGGGCGCCTCGCTGGAGATGATGATCGCACATGGGCAGGCCGTGATGCGCGGCTCGGCCAGGGCCTGCGTCGTCGTCGACCTGCCGGCCGGCACCTATGAGGCAACGGCAGCGCAAGCCGTCGCCTCGGCGCGGCGGGTCGTCGACGAAACCGGCTGCCAGGCGGTGAAGCTCGAAGGCGGCGTCGACATGATCAGCCAGATCGAGGCCATCGTCGCCGCCGGCATTCCGGTGATGGGACATATCGGCCTGCAGCCGCAATCGGTCGAGAAGGACGTCGGCTACAAGATCAAGGGCCGCACCGAGGAGGCTGTTGCGGCATTGCTTCGCGATGCGCTCGCCGTCGAGAATGCCGGCGCTTTCTCGGTGGTCATCGAAGGCACGGTCGAGAGGGTCGCCGCCGATATCAGCCGCCGTCTCGCCATTCCGACCATCGGCATCGGTGCCAGCGGTGAATGCGACGGCCAGATCCTGGTCATCGACGACATGGTCGGGCTGACCGTCGATCGCGTGCCGAAATTCGTCAAGGAATACGCCGACCTGCGCAGCGTGATCTCGCATGCAGCGGAATCCTATGCAGCCGAGGTGCGGGGCCGGACATTCCCCGGCCCCGGCCATGTCTTTTCGGCGACAAACAGCAGGGAC
>NZ_RZTC01000292.1:0-1024 GCF_004023165.1 Mesorhizobium sp. M7A.F.Ca.MR.176.00.0.0
AAGGAGAAGGCTCTTGATGTTCATTTTCTGACCTCCAGTCAGAATCGAGAGCGGAGGTCGGCAAAACCCAGATCTCAGGCCTTTTTTTCGTGATATTTCAGGCGGATAGATAAAAAGGCCTTCAGCGGGGCTCTGTCCGCCAAAACCGTTTACTGGCGAAAGCCTTGCCCGATCCGGTCTTGAAATATCGCTCGAGTTGCCGTGCGTTGGCCTCGGTTTCGACCGCGATATAGGTCCTCAGGGCTACAGGCGGATAGGCCCTGGTCGAAGTCACATAGCCTGATTGATGCGATTCGAACCGGCGTCGAAGGTCGTTTGTCGACCCGACATAGACATCGCCATTATGAAGCTGCAGGAAATAAACATGGTCCCCTACGCTACTTCGTAGCTTCGGGCGACACTCCCACGCCCGAATGCGGTTCCGGGTGGCCTGCCACCCGAAGCCCGCAGGGCGTAGGGTGGCGGAGAGGATGGGATTCGAACCCACGAGAAGCTTTTGACCTCTACTCCCTTAGCAGGGGAGCGCCTTCGACCACTCGGCCACCTCTCCGTTGCGCCGCTGGATAAAGAAAAGCGCCGGCACAATCAACAAGCCCGCATCATTATATGCAAAAATAAGAAGGCGCCGAACCGCGGCCTTCCATGGATGTGGCGGTTCTGCGGTTGTTTCCCGGCTAGCGACTCGAGAGCTTGCCATGATTCCGTCGGTCCAACGCCAGATTCGCCGGCAAACAAGGGATTGCGGCGGCCTTATGGTTAACGAGAGCTTTCTGAGTGAGGCCAAATCGTGTCATTTGTGCAACAACACCAGGGGATAGCAGCCAGGCAACCCTTTCACCGGTACGATCGTGGTTGAACGCCGCCGCCTCATGGGTAATGTCGATTTCGAAGGAGCGGCGCGGTGCGCATCTTTTTCGGTAGTGGGGATGGGGCAGGGAACGCTGTCCTTCAGCAAAGAATACCCAGACCCGTTTTTTAACTTTTGACTGGAGGTCAGAAAATGAACATCAAGAGCCTTCTCCTC
>NZ_RZTC01000293.1:0-1013 GCF_004023165.1 Mesorhizobium sp. M7A.F.Ca.MR.176.00.0.0
CCCAGGGCACAGGCAAGCCACGATTTTCCCACGCCGCATGGGCCTGTAATTGCCAAATTATTGTGCCGAGAGATCCAGTCGCCGGCGACAAGCCTGGCAAGAAGGGCGCGGTCGATGCCGCGCGGGATGCGCAGATCGATATCTTCCACGCAAGCATTCTGCCGCAGGGCGGCAAATTTGAGACGGGCGGTCATGCGCTTGGTGTCACGTTCCGCCGCTTCCCTGTCTGCCATGATGCCGATGCGCTCCTCGAAGGTTAGGGCCGCAAGATCGGGCGAGCTTCTCTGTTCCTCGAAGGCTTTGGCCATGCCGGCCAGGCCAAGGGCGAGGAGGCGTTCATGAGTAGGGTGTGCGAGCATTTTTCTCTCCTGATGATGAGGGTCAGTGGAAGTAGGAGCGGCCACGGATGTTGCCGTGGCGTAGGGGTTTGGGCTCGGGTTCCGGGTCCGCGAAGGCGCGGTCCAAGCCAGACTTGAGGATGGAGCGAATGGAGCCAACAGAGCGGGCCTGGATGGTGTTTCCACGCCGGCAGGCTGCTTCCAGACGGGCAGCGCCGTAGGTTTTCTGCAGGGCGAAGATGCCCAGCAAGTGCGGAACCCTTGCTCGGGATGAGGCCGAGCCATCATGATCGCCGTGGTCAGGGCTGCCGTGGACGGACCTATTTTCTCCGCTACGAAGCTGATCCGTGTCGGCGTCCAGGAGGCGTGCCGTCGATGGGCGCTGGGCATGTGATCGGCAAGCGTGGCATGGTTGCGCCGGCCCGGGGACTTGGCGTGGCTGGCAACCCGTTCGCCCTTGTAGAAGGCTTCCACAGTGCGATCGGCGATGCGGACATCGACGAGCTCGCGGATCAGGCGATAGGGCACCGAATACCAGTTGCCGTCGACTTCGACATGATAGTCGGGCGCCACCCGACAGCGTTTCCATAGGGCGAAGGCATAAGGCTCGGCCGGCAGAGGTCTCAGCGCCGGAGCGTCCACTGCGGCAAACAGTTCGGCCCGGCTCATGCCATA
>NZ_RZTC01000294.1:0-1000 GCF_004023165.1 Mesorhizobium sp. M7A.F.Ca.MR.176.00.0.0
CGATCACCGCGCCGTCGACGGCGCGCTTGGGGCTGAACTGCTGGTCGCCTTCAAGCGGCTGATCGAGAACCCGATGGGCATGCTGGTCTAGGACGGAGAGGGCGGTGCGGATCTTCTTCACCTCCCTCATGGCGTTTTTCCTGTCAGGATTGGCAGGCGGCCTGGTTGCTCAACAGCTGGCGGTCGCAACCCATGCGCAGGAAGAATACATTCTGGTGTTCATGACGTCGGTGCTTGTCACCATTGTTGCAACGATCGTGTTTTTCATCGCGCAGCTTTTTTCGAACGCACCGACGATCATCAACTGGCTGGCCCTCTGCGCAATTCTCCTGTTCGTGCTGATCGGGCTCGGCCTGATCGGTTGGACGTTCTCTCAACCGATCGGCAAGCGCCAGTGGGGAGGCGACCTGCCAATCATCGCCGGCCTGGTTTTGCCGAACCTGGCCACTGTGCTGGTTCACTGGCTGTTCGTGCGCTGGCGGTTGAGGCGCGGCTCGATTAACGCACAGGTGGGCGCATGAAGACGGTTCTTTGCTACGGCGACTCGCTAACCTGGGGCTACAATGCCGAAGGTGGCCGCCATGCGCTGGAAGACCGCTGGCCGAGCGTGCTGCAGGCAGCGTTAGGCGCCGGCGTGCAAGTGATTGCCGATGGCCTCAACGGCCGCACCACGGCCTTCGACGATCATCTGGCCGGTGCGGACCGCAACGGTGCAAAACTGCTGCCAACCGTCCTGACGACCCATGCGCCGATCGACCTGATTGCCATCATGCTCGGCGCCAACGACATGAAGCCGTGGATCCACGGCAATCCCGTCGCGGCCAAGCAGGGCATTCAGCGGCTGATCGACATCGTGCGCGGTCACGACTATCCGTTCGACTGGCCCGCGCCGCAGATACTGATCGTCTCGCCGCCTGTCGTCAGCCGCACCGAAAATGCCGACTTCAAGGAAATGTTCGCCGGTGGCGATGACGCCTCGAAGTTTTTGGCACCGCAATAT
>NZ_RZTC01000295.1:0-962 GCF_004023165.1 Mesorhizobium sp. M7A.F.Ca.MR.176.00.0.0
TGTTTAGTCCCGGCATTTGCTGGAGCGGATCGAGTTTGAAGCGTTCCGGTTGTGACGCCCACGCCTTGCAGATGAACTCGTAGGGCGTAAGGCCTTTGAGGGTCTTGAGCCTGCGACCGAAGTTGTAGGCCGAGATGAAGTCGGCAAGGTGCTGGCGGAGTTGGTCGTGGCTCTCGTAATAGAAACGCCTGACGGTTGCATCCTTGATAGTCCGGTTCATCCTCTCGACCTGGCCGTTGGTCCACGGATGCCTTGCCTTGGTCGTTCGGTGCTCGATGTCGTTCGTGGCGCAAGCGTATTCGAAGGCATGGGCCCAGAAGCGTTCGCCGTTTGCGATGGCCTCCTTGATCAATGGCACGGCCGAACCGCCGGCGCCGGGCGTCGTGAACTGGATACCGTTGTCGGTGAGGACAGTGTGGACCTTGTAGGGCACGGCCGCGATCAGGCGCAGTAGGAAGTCTCTCGATATGGCGGTGGTGGCCTTCTCATGCAGTTCGACGAAGGCGAATTTCGAGGTGCGGTCGATAGCGACGAACATGTGCAGCTTGCCCTGTTCTGTGCGCACCTCGGCGACGTCGATGTGGAAGTAGCCGATCGGATAGCTCTTGAACTTCTTCTTCGCCGGCTTGTCGCCTTCTACGTCCGGCAGGCGGCTGATGCCGTGGCGCTGCAGGCAGCGATGCAGTGATGAGCGCGTCAGGTGTGGGATCGTCGGTTGTAAGGCATAGAGGCAGTCATCGAGTGGCAACAGAGTGTAGCGCCGGAAGGCGACTATGACGGCCTCCTCCTCGGGCAAGAGCACTGTCGATCTAGGCTCTCTCGGACCGGTCGGCAAATCTGCCACCGAGGTCCGTTCCCGCCATTTGGCAACAGTCTTTTGGTTGACCCCGTAGCGCTTCGCCAGCGCCCTCAGGCTCTCTTGACTATGCTGTATCGCTCGACGGACCGCCTCTGTCGTCGTG
>NZ_RZTC01000296.1:0-939 GCF_004023165.1 Mesorhizobium sp. M7A.F.Ca.MR.176.00.0.0
GTATCGCCACTGGCGGCGGCAACAGGTCGACCATCGGAAAGCTGATCCAGCGGCAATCGGCTGCCGCAGGCCTCTTAAGTTCGGCGGCGAGATCGATGACCGTGCCGAAGCTGCTGGCCTCGCGTGCCGTGGGAAAGCGCCCGAGAAAGACGCCGTCGGCAATCGCCATCTGGGGAGCAAGTTTGCGCGTCCAGGCCCATATGTTGGCCCTGGCGCCGAGACGGTAAGGCAAGAGCAGGACACGGCTTGCGAGCGTGATGCTGCCATCGGCGGATTTCTGGAACACTTTTTCGCCTGCTCCTGCATAGGCGAAGGCGACGATGGCCAGCGCCAGCGCCGGCCAAAGCAGGAAGAGCGCGACGGCGCAGAACAAGGCGCCGAGCGCTGCACCGGCCAGCGCGAGAACAGCGCCCAGCGCGTAGAACCGCGCCAGCCGCCGCGCTTTCACATCGTTGGTCAGCCGGAAGCCTGAAAACGGCAACGCGCCGCTGCGCGGAAACAGCCACAGCGCAAAGAACCCGAGCAGCGCGCCGGTCGGAATGTCGATGAAGTGATGCTGCCAGGTCGTCAGCACCGAGGCACCGATCAGGAAGCTCCAGCCATGCCAGAGCGGCAGGAGCAACCCGCGGAGCCGGTGGCGCCAATGATCCCAGATGATCACCAAAAGGGCGATGTGCAGCGAGGGCGCCTGGTTGAACGGCTTGTCGAAACCGCCGAGCACGGCAAACAGGAAGCCCGGCAGGCCGGTCGTCGCCGGTCGCACGAATGTCGCGGTCAGCGGGAACAGGATGAAGCAGATAACGGCGACGACCTGCGCGGTGAGATAGCGCCCGGCCAGGCGGTCGACGCCTTGCCTGTCGTTGTTGAGCAGCAGCGACAGGCCGTAGAACAGGTTGATCGACCAATAGGGCACGATGGTCCAGGCGACGAACGGAATAC
>NZ_RZTC01000297.1:0-884 GCF_004023165.1 Mesorhizobium sp. M7A.F.Ca.MR.176.00.0.0
CCTACGACTCGTCCCTCTCATCGCGCAAATTAGACACAACGCGGCGGTTCTGCGACCTGCAGGCGGCGTCGGGGCAGTCGCGGACGAGCCTGTCCTTGCCGTAGCCCTTGGCCCACATGCGATTGCGGTCTATGCCGCCGGCGGCGAGGTAGTCCATCACCGCATCGGCGCGCTGCTGCGACAGCGCCGTTTCACTTGCGCCGGGATCGTCGGCGAAACCCTGCAGCTTGAGCAGCCAGCGCGGATGCTTTGCTAACCAGGCGATCTGGGTGTCGAGGGTGGCCTTGGCGACAGAATCGAGCGCAACCGAACCTTGCGTGAAATAGGTGCGGCGGCCGACATTGAGGATAAAATCCTCCTCGCTGCCCGGCTGCACGTTCTGGAAGCCGGCAATCTCGGCGTTGGTGACGTCTGGCGTGGAAGGGGCCAGCGTGTTGCTGGTCGAGCAGGATGCGACAAGCACCAGCAGGCTGGCAGCGAGCAGCCGGCGCGTGTTTTCAATCATGCGGTTCATCAGGCGCCAATCATTCGACAGTTGTGGAAGCGGGCGCCTGGTCGGCTATGTGCGGCAGGACCTCCACCGCGGTGCCGATCGGGCACCGCTGGTAGAGGTCGATGATGTCTTCCGGGAACATGCGGATGCAGCCGCTGGAAGCGTCGGTGCCGATGCTCCATGGCTCCAGGGTGCCATGCAGGCGGTAGCCGATGTCGGCGCCGTCGCGGTACAGATAGAGCGCGCGCGGCCCGAGCGGATTGTTGGACGCGCCGCCTGCGACCATCGGCGGTAGGTCCGGCTTGCGCTTACGCATTTCGGGGGGCGGGGCCCATCGCGGCCACAGCGCGCGGCGGTCGATCGTCGCGCGGCCGTACCATTTGAAGCCGTC
>NZ_RZTC01000298.1:0-864 GCF_004023165.1 Mesorhizobium sp. M7A.F.Ca.MR.176.00.0.0
GCAGAGGGCCTTGCACGCCGGTGGGACGGCGGCCGGCGGAACTGGTGCGACTGACGCATCAGCAGCGTGAATCGGTCGGCAGGGATCGATTCAGGAAAGTCGTTGGACGGCGCTTCCGAAGGGAGCGAGAGTCGCGCCATGTCGAGCAAGGAAACGGGACCCGTGCATCTGCGCCGCATCGACCCGACACAAAACATGCGGCGCTTCTATGTGCTGGCGATCCAGCCAACGCTGTTCGGAGGCGCTTCGGTCATCCGCAACTGGGGCCGCATCGGAACGAACGGCCAGTCGATGGTGCAGACATTCGATCAGTCGGAAGAGGCGGACAGCGCACTGGTCCGCCTCGAGCGGAGCAAGAGGCGAAGGGGCTACCGCGATGCCCAGCCGCCGGAAGCCTGAGGACTATTTGCGCCCATTTGGCAGCACATGCCGTGAACCACGCGATCGAGCCCGAAGCGGACCAAGCCGTTCGGGCAAGATTAGATCAATGCTTGCGTCGGTTACTTGAGTTCCGCCTTTAAATCCAGCAAGGCAGTTACCGCTGCTCTCGAGAATTTCGGGACGGCGAGAACGAAATTGCTGCTGATGAACTGGTCGGCCGCCCCAAATTCCGGCAGTTCTCGCAATTCATCATCCGCTATGGCAGATCGAAGCGCATTGCCGATCTGCAGGGAATCGACAAACCGGAACGGTCGGTTGTGAAGCGACCCGACAGATGGAGCAATCGCGCAGGGCACGCCTCTTGCCATTTGCAGCTCGGCGATGAACCAGCAAGCGTCGAAGAGTCCGGCTTCACGCTTCGGCCAGTCCGGAGCTGACAGGATTTGCTCGAGAGTCTCCCTGAGTTCGGGTGCGCAGGGCAAT
>NZ_RZTC01000299.1:0-853 GCF_004023165.1 Mesorhizobium sp. M7A.F.Ca.MR.176.00.0.0
GAACAGGCGCACGATGAACAGAACCGGCATGGTCGACAGCGTCAGCAGCCCGAGCCGGAAATCGAGCCAGAGCAGGACGCTGACGATGCCGAACAACAGCACGATATCGCCCACCGACATCACCGACGTTTCAAGGAATTCCTGCATCGAATTCACGTCGCCTTGCAGGCGCGACATCAGCCGGCCGACCTCGGTCTTGTCCATGAAGCTCAGCGAGACCCGCTGCAGGTGGCTGAACATGGCGCGGCGCAGGTCGGAGAGCACGTTTTCGGCCACCTTGCCGACCACGCTCTCCTGCATATAGCTGGCGCCGTAGTTGATGAGGATGATCATCGCGAAGGCGCCCGTCGCCCAGATCATCACCGACCGGTCGAGCGTGCCCGCCGCCATGCCTTGGTCGATGGCGTAGCGGATGACCAGCGGGATCGCCAGCTGCGTCAGCGTGAACACCAGGACCGCGGCGACCGAGATGAAAATCCGGCCCCGATACGGTTTCACGAAGCTCCAGATGCGCCGCACGATGCGCGGATCATAGGCCTTGCCGAAGACTTCTTCCTCGTCCCGGTGCGAGCCGACGACCGCCTTTGTCGGCCGCCCGCTGGTGTCTTCCTTCTCGTCGCCGCTATGTGTCGACATCACGCGGCTCCCGTTACAACGGGTCGGTCATAGTCCGGCCGCAGCTGCAGGTCGTAAAGGGCGCGGTAGCGTCCGCCGAGCGCCAGCAGTTCCTCATGCGTGCCGCGCTCGACGATCCGGCCGCCCTCCACGAACAGGATCTGGTCGGCATGCATCAGTGAACTCAGCCGGTGCGAGATGATGAGCGTCACGCGGTCCTTGGCGAAGCGTTTCATCG
>NZ_RZTC01000300.1:0-825 GCF_004023165.1 Mesorhizobium sp. M7A.F.Ca.MR.176.00.0.0
CAAGCAGCTAGATACGACAGGTGACCTCAAATGAGGCGTCTTGCATGGCTTCTACACCTGCCTGAATGCCAGAACTGCGTTCGTACCGCCCATGGCGAAGGCGTTGCTCATGGCGACGCGCACCTTGCGCTCGCGCGGCACATTGGGTGTGATGTCGAGGTCGCAAGCGGGATCTGGCTCGCGATAGTTGGCGGTCGGCGGCACGACGTCCTCTTGGATTGCCATCACGCAGGCGATCATTTCAAGCGCGCTCGCTGCGCCGAGGCAATGCGCGTGCGTGGACTTGGTGGAAGAGATGGACATCAAATAAGCGTGGTTTCCAAACACACGCTTGATCGCCGCCGTTTCAGTCTGATCATTGCTTTTGGTACCGGTGCCGTGCGCGTTGAGGTAGTCGACGTCCTCGGCATTCAGCCCGGCATCGGCAAGGCAGGCGCGCATCGCCGACGCTGGCCCCTCGACAGATGGCGCGGCAATGTGGAAGGCATCGGCGGAAAGGCCGACGCCGGCGATCTCGGCAAGAATTGTGGCACCACGCCTCGTGGCATGCTCGTAGCTTTCCAGCACGGCCATGCCCGCACCCTCGCCCAGCACCAGGCCCTTCCTATCGGCGGAGAAGGGCCGGCAGGTATCGGGTGAAAGCACGCGCATTGCTTCCCATGCTTTCAGCACGCCCCATGCGAAGGGTGCGTCGCTGCCTCCGGAAACCATTACGTCGGCCCGGCCCAGCTTGATCTGGTCCACCGCCGAGGCGATCGCATGGTTGGCCGAGGCACATGCGGAGGTCACCCCGAAGACCGGCCCGCGCAAGCCGAGGCTCAAGCT